>CAXRHS010000721.1:0-7024 GCA_964230235.1 Myxococcota bacterium | reverse complement strand
GCCTCCGCTCCGGTGCTCGCTCCGCCTTGATCTGCATTCGAAATCGCCGGCCCGACCAAAGTTATTGCCGGATTTGGGGCGGGACCGTCGCCAAGCAGATGGTCGGGCGCGTCAGCGCCGCGATCGACTCGGGCCGCAGCGCGCGCGTTGACGCTTCGTCACCGCCAGGTTGGCGGCGTCCGCGCGGCGCTGCTCACGGCTGGTTGGCGAAGCCGAAGCCCACGCGCAGGCCGGTGTAGGCGGTGCCGAACCATTCGTGGTGCACCAGGCCCGCCATCCAGCCAAACTGGTTCTTGCCCGGCGGCCCGACCTTGGCCCACACCAGGTGCGCGCCCAGTTCGAATTCGTCGGCGAACGAACCGAGCGTCGCGCCCTTTTTGCGCTTGGTCTCGCCGAAGTGCCAGATCGGCCGCCCATAGGCCATCGCCGACAGGCCGTCGTTGATGGCGTAGGTCGCGTGGGCCTCGACCGGCACGCCCCAAGCCGTCTCCATCTCGCCGCCGGTGATGCCGCTGCCGCGCACGCCCGCGACCACCCCAATTGTCAGCCGCGGCGCGCGGATGCCGATGCCGCCTGCCAGCGAGAAGTCCCAATACCAGCCGTTGATCGCCTTGGCGACCGTCACGTCGAATGCGGTGGCGTAAGGGCCGTCTTGGGAAAACCCGCGGCCGCTGATGTGGCCGCCGGTCAAGCTCTCGACTTTCTTGACCTTACCCGCGTCGGCGATTTGGCGTACTGGAATGCATAGGCCGCGTGCAGGCCAACCGGCTTTTCCGGCGGCGCCGGTGGCGGTGCGGCCTGGATCTGCCGGCAGAATCGCTGGCCGCCCGGGGGCATCGTCGGGTATTTGGCCAGGCACTGTTCGCGCGCAGAGGTGCACATGCCCTGGCTCGGGTTGGCGCGGCAGGACCGTGCGACCTTGTCCAGCGTGGCCTCGTGTTTGTCGGCCGGGCGCGGTTCGCCAAACGTCTCGCCGCCGTCGTCTTGTCGATGTCTTCCGCCCTGATGGCCGCGCTGGATCCACCCGATCCGACCAGCACCGGGCAAATCCGCACCATGTCGCCTTTCCAGGCGCCGCGCTGGGCGTTGCAGGCGTTGCGCAGGTCGACACAGCCTTTCTGGCTGGGGTTGTCGGTGCAGGCGCGGATGATGCCGGCGATTGCTTCCTCTTTGGTCATCCCAGAGACGCCAGCGGGAGCCGCCGCATCGGTTTGGCTGTAGACCGGGCCCGCCCAAAGGCCGCTCGTCACCAAAAGCGCAGCGGTCCGTATCGGCAAGTCACTTCGATTTGCGTGCATGGGCACAGATCCTCGCTCGGGGGATGGTTGGGGCGGAATTTCGCCGTGAGATCGCCACCAACGATGGACCAGACCCGTGCGCCTGTCAAGGCTGGGTCTGACGCGCTGGATTGGACGCGAAAGACCATCGAAATCGCCGTACGCGACAAGCTATGGCCCGGCAATCTCAACTTGCAGCCCGACCTGTTCGCTGGCCGCGCGCAACGTCTGCAACGCGCGCAGCCAGCCTGGCAGGTTGCCCACCTCAATTTCGCCGGCCAGCACCCGCACCGCGATGGCGCGCGCGCCGTGGGCCCGGGCCCACGCTGGCAGCTCGTCCAGTTCGGCCAGCCCTTCGCGCACCACGATCCAGTGCAGCGTCCACGGCACCCCAGCCGCGCGCAGTTGCATCATCGCTTCGCGGTTTTGCACGCCCGACCCTGGCGAGCGGGTAATTTCATCCTCGTCGCGATCGGCCACGCGGTGGCGCTTGACCCCCAAGTCGGTCAGGCCGGCTGCGCGCAGCCGCTGTCCCGCGCCTGCGGTGCTGAGCGCCCGCGCGTTGCTGATGGCTTCGATCCGGCTTGCGCCGGCCTTGGCCGCCCGACGTACATGGCCAAGGAACTGCGGCAAAAGGGTCGGCTCGCGACCCGCGAACACCAGTTGGCCGGTCTGGGCCGCGCCCAGCACCAGCGGTTGCAGGTGGTCTGGGCGGTCCTCGTACTCGGCGTGGTCGGCCGTGCAGGTCCGGCAATGGTTGTTGCAGGTGCGGCCGGCGACCACCGTGCGCGCGCGCCGCAGCTCTGTGCGCCCCACAGGCGCCGACCCTGGTCGCCACAGCGCCTGCAGGGCGTCCCATTGGTCGAGCAGTGCGCGTTGCTCACCGTCTGACCACGCCGGCGCATCGGGTCCAAACCGCGTCCGCGCCCACCGCACCACGGCGTGCAGCAGCCCCACACCCTCGCTCGGCGCGATGCGGTCGGCCAGCGCCCGCTGGACGGTCTCCACCGCGGCAACCGCTGGGTGCAGGTATCGCCAGTTCGCTTCGGCGCTGTAACCGGCAAACGCCGCCCCGCGATCGGCCGCCGGGGCGTCGTTCACCAACAGGCCATCCGCGCGCGCCTTCCAGTACAGCGGCAGGTTCGGGTACAGCCGCAAGCGGCTGAGCGTCAGCCCGTGCGCCAGTTCTCCCACCGCATTGTCCGCGCAGAACCGAGCCGTGGCGTCCAAGTCGTCGAGGGTCGTCCACGGGTTGAACAGGATGAACGAACTGGCTCCGTGGGCATACAGCCGGAATGCCTGCGGAAATTCCCGATGCAGCGCGCGCATTTGCTGGAGCGCCTCGGTATACTGCGCGACCGTCACGCCCTTGTTGTACAGGTCCAGCTGCGGCTGGCTGAAGCTCTCGAAGCCGACCAGGTGGATGGTGAACCACCAGCCGCTATCCGCGCACGCTTCGGCCGCCTGCCGCAGTTGCGGGCCGTAGCGCAAGATGGCGTCTCCACGGCCAGGCACCAGCAGCCCGAGCGGCCGCAGCCCGGCAGCTTTGCACGCCTGCACCAGCTGCGGCAGGTAGCGCAGCGCGCTCTGGTCGCGCAGCACGGCTTCGTCCAGCGGCTCGGCAAGGTGATCTTGCCAGTAGCGCAACTGCGCCACGTGGGCCGCCACCGTCTGCGCGACCGGCAAGGCGCGGTAGTCGCCGCCCATTGGGCAGAAAGCGCAGCCTTTGTGGGCCAGGTTCGGGGCAGAGAGGTCCACCTCGGCAAAGGCCGGATTGCGCGCCGCGTCGTCGGCAAATGGGCAGCCAACATTGGTGTCGAGTGTCTTGCGGCGCAACGGAACGGTGCCGTCGCGGTTGCGCGGTTGCCCGAACACGACGGCGTCGGCGCAGGCCGCAAATGGTTGCGCCAGTTCAGTCTCGTCCGGGTCGGGGGCTGGGGCGACCCGGGCTGCTGCGTAGCGGTCGCCGTCGGCCACTGCCACGTTGGTCAGGTCCGCAAGGTCGCAGCCCTCGCGCAACGCCAACAGCAACTGCACCAAAGGGCTACGGTGGCGCGGAAAATGCGCCAGCAGCAGGTCCGGGCGGTTGCTCTGCCACTGCCCGTTGGGATCAGTGCCGACAACCAGGCAACCGGCGCCGTGCAACCCGGCCAGCAGCGACTCGCGCCACACCTGACCGACCACGACGACATCGACGTGGTGCTCGGTTATCCAGCGCAGCAGCGCGGCTTCCAATTCAGTGCAGCCGCTGTCATCGCCGCGCGGATAGTACACGTGCACGAGGTCGGCCGCGATGCCGGCGGCGCGCACCGCCGCAATCACCCGTGCTTCAGAAGTGTCTCCAAAGAAATCATCGCCTTGCTGAGCATGCAAGACCAGCGCGGCAACGTGCAACGCGGGTCTGGGCGCCGTGCGCACGTCAGCCGTCAGTTGCCAACCTGAAACGACCACTGCACCAACTCGTCTTTGCCCGCGCGCTGCACCTTGAGTTTGACCGTCCAAACCCCGGCCGCCAGCGGCTTGTGGGCGTACAGCACCACCGTCTTGGCATCAAAGCCCGCCAGGTACTTGTCGTTGGCGGCCGTCAGCCACATGTGTTCGACCGCTGCGCCCGCGGCGTCGACCAATTCGTGGCTCTGCACTTGCACGGCGGGCTCAAAGCGCGCGGTGATGACTGGTCCCGACGGATAGCCGCCGGGCGGCTTGGGCGGCTGCGGCCCCTCGTTGCCCGACCACGACGACGGCACGCCGGATTGGCCTGGGTAGGGATACACGACCAGGTCTGCAGCGATGGGTCCGCTTTGGGTGGCGTCGATGACTTCGGTCTGGGCACCGGTCGCCTTGGCCTGGCCCCAGCCCCACGCGTCCATGCGCGGATTGACGAGCGGCAGGCGGTGGTAGACCGTGTCCAGCCAGCCCTGGATGGCGCCCGCCGCGCCGCCGGTAAATGCCATGATCTCGACCACCGCCGGGTTGGGGTAGCCCGCGGCCTTGACGCGGTCGCCGGCGTTCTTGCCCGTGAAGTCGCTGCCAAAACTTGGGTCCTGATCGTGCGGGCTCAAGCCCTTCTTGTCGTAGGCCGACTTGTGCGCCACATAGAAGCTGGCGTGGCCTTGGGCCGCAGCGTTGAGCGCCGCGTGCTGGACCGCCGTCGGCAGGCCGAGCTGCGCCCGCAAGGCCTCGACCAGGCCCGCCGCGGTTTTTTGCGCCGCGGCAACGTCGCTGGGGACCTGCGGCGTCACTGCTGCCCGCGGCGGCGTCGGATGCCACGAGCCGCTCGAATGCTTGCCCCAGCCCGCGGGTTGGGTGCCGGTCTGGGTGCCGCCGGTCGGGCCCGAACCTGGCACCCAATCGGCCGACCACGCGCCGACCGCCAGGCAGCACGCGCCCAACTGCGCCTTGTAGGTGCCGGAAACCTGGACCGCGGAGCCAAACTTGCCGGTCAACGTCACCGGCCCCAACTCCGAAGCGGCCTGCCACTGAAACGCCTGCCCGGTCACCGGTGCAGCGAACGAGCCGCTCAGGGCGCGCGCGGGCATGCTGGCTTTGCAGCCGTCGTCGCCGGCGCAAGACCAGGTGACGGCGGTCTGCAGCGCTGCGACCTGGTCAGAATCAATGCGAAATCGTAGGTCCATCCCCTGCCACTGTCCCGCGGAAGGCGGGGCCGAGGGTGCCACCGATTCCGACGCACAGCCGGATTGTATGCATGCAAGGGCAACTATCGCAACAAATGGACGGCTCATGCAGTCAACCTAGTCAAACACAGGCCAAAAGGGAACAAGTAAACGTATTTGCGCGTAGTGGCGCGGCTTTGGCTGGCAGCGGTTTTCGCGCTACCATCCCGCGGGGCGCGATCGCCCGTTGGCATGCCTGTGCGCGACAGTCCCATACCCGGCCGCGTTACCTACCGCGGGGTGGTCACCCAGTGGCACTGCGACCATGTCGGCCACCTCAACATCGCCCACTACGTCAGTCGCTTCGACGAGGCGCACTGGGCGTTTTTTGCCGACCTGGGTTTGGACGCCCATTGGCTGCGCGCGAACCGGCGCGGCATGGCGGCAGTCGAGCAGCACCTGCGCTACCACAAGGAAGTGAGAGCCGGCGACACCGTGACGATCCGGTCGCGGCTGGTCGAGCTTCGCAGCAAGGTGGTGGTCAGCACCCACGAAATGGTCAACGACGCCAACGGGCAGGTGTGCGCCAGCGAGCGGATCGCCTGCGCGCTGGTCGACACCGATGCCCGCAAGGCTGCACCGTTTCCCGCGTCGCTGCTGCCCGGGCTGCAGGCGCGGTTGGCCCAGGACGCGCAAACGCCATGAAGACCTTGCACACCATTGCACCCGAGTGCAGCAACGGCGACTTTTTCGACCGCTACGCGGCACCCGGCCGGGTCGGTCTGGTCGGGCTGTCGTCGTGGGTCGACCGCCGCATTCGCAAGTCGCAGCGCCGGCTGGATCCCGACGCCAGTTGGAGCCTGTGGTCGCACGCGTTCTTGCTCGAGGGGCCGCGCCTCGACGGCCAGCAGTGGCTGCTTGAGTCGGACCTGGACCTGCACAGCCACTTCGTGCGCCTGGGCGTGCAGGAAAACCGCGTCGACAAGTACCTGAACGAGGCCGACGCGCCGACGCTGGCGATCCTCGATTTTGGCTTGGACCCGGCGCAGACCCGTGCGGTGCTGGTCGAAGGCCTGCAACTGCTGGCGACCGGTGCGCGCTATTCGATTCCCAAGGTCATCGCCAGCTGGGTGGCGCTCAAGCGCGAAAAACTGGGCAAGCGCTATGGTCGAGCCGACGAGCGCGCGATCTACTGTTCAGCGTTCGTCCACCATTGTTATGCCGCGGCTGGCGTTGACCTTTTGCCCGGCGTGCTGGAAGACAACGCGCTGCCAGAGTTGCTGTGGTCCAGTCCAGTGCCCCACCAGGCGTGGCTTTTGGCGCGGGCGTGAGCGCAGCCGCGACGGAGATCGCCGAGCGCACGGCGGCCTGGACCGCAGCGGGGGCCGAACGGCTTGCTGTGGTCTTGCGGGCCGAAGGCTTCGCCCCCACCGACGGCGGCCTGTTCTTGCGCGACTGGTCGCCTGCCGAGCGGCGCCGACGCGCGCTGCGCTGGTGGGTCGGGCTGTGGGCATTGGGCCTGGCATTCGTGTTCGTGCCCATCTTGCACTTTGTGGTGCCGCCTGCGCTGTTGCTGGCCGGACCGCTGGTCGCCAGTCGGATTTCCGGCACCGTTCGCACGGTGTTTGGCGGCGTCGGCCCGTGCCCCCGCTGCGGCGCGGCCGTCGTGGTGGGCGGCGGCATCCCACTTGCGTGGCCGTTGGCAGAGACCTGCGGCCACTGTTACCTTGCCATCGAACTGACGCCCGTTGCCGCCGAGGGAAAATGAGCCACCGCCAGATCCAGGTCCATGTCCTAGTGTCCGGCAAGGTCCAGCGGGTGGGCTATCGGGCTTCGACCCGCAAGATGGCCTTGCAGTTGAACCTGCGCGGCTGGGTCCGCAACCTGCCCGACGGCCGCGTCGAAGCGGTCTTTGGCGGCGTCGAACCCAGTGTCCACGCCATGGTCGCGTGGTGTCAGCGCGGTCCGCTCAAGGCCGCGGTCACCGACGTCGCCACCACTCGCCAACCGATCGAAGCATTCACGGGATTTGACATCCGCTCGACGCCGGTTGCCGCCGAACCGGCGGCTGAGCCTGACCCTGCGGCCTGACCCGGAGCGGGTGCCGCGACCGGGACCCCATGGCGCGATCGT
>CAXRHS010000720.1:0-3788 GCA_964230235.1 Myxococcota bacterium | reverse complement strand
TCCAAGACGCTGACTTGGAATACGACCCGAGCGAGTATGGCCGGCTTTTGCAGCCCATCGTCGACGACAAGGCCGACGTGGTGTTTGGCTCTCGCTTTGCCGGTGAGTCGCACAGGGTGCTGTACTTCTGGCACTCGGTGGGCAATCGGGCGCTGACGCTGCTGTCCAACGTGGCAACCGACCTGAACCTGACCGACATGGAGACCTGCTACAAGGTGTTTCGGCGCGAGGTGATCCAGTCGATCGCGCTGCAAGAGGACCGCTTTGGCTTTGAGCCCGAAATCACCGCCAAGTTGGCGGCCCGCCGCGGCCTGCGCATCTACGAAGTGCCGGTCAGCTACAACGGCCGCACCTATGACGAAGGCAAGAAAATCGGGGTCAAAGACGGGTTGCGTGCCGTGTACGTGATTGCCAAGTACGGGCTATTGACGCGGGTGCGCCGCGGCGGGTAGGGCCCGGAGAAAATCTATTCGATTTTCTACGCTGGCCCGTTGCTTGCTCAGTGGGTCGCAAGCTCGCGACTTTGCAAGTCGACTCGCCGCTCCGCTCCGCTCTTGTGGCGATCGACTTGTTCTCACATGGGCGCCTAAGCAGCGACGGCCAGCCTGGCGTCCCATCGGGTAGGGCAAATGGCGCGCAGGCCACGGCGGTCGTCGCTGCGCACCCAGCAACTGCCAGGCGGCGGCGGCGTGCGCCATGCCCGAAAAAGCGCAGCTTTTCTCCTTTCGCTGACCGAGCGCCCGCTCGAAGCCGCCACACACGGTCGCGACGGCGACGGCGTCTTGCCAGCCCCCGCGCCTGCACCCACAATTGCGGCCCTTCGCCGGCATCGCGCCGCGCCCCGGAACCCAGCCATGTCCCAGCCGCTCGTCGAATGCGTGCCCAACTTCAGCGAAGGCCGCGACAAGAACAAGATCAAGGCCATCACCGACGCCATCGAAGCGGTCGCTGGCGCGCGCCTGCTCGACGTCGACCCGGGGGCAGACACCAACCGCACGGTCGTTACCTTTGTCGCGCCGCCCGAGGTTGCGGTGCAAGCGGCCTTCGCCGCCATCGCCAAGGCCGCGCAGGTTATCGACATGCGCGACCACCAGGGCGCGCACCCGCGGATGGGCGCGACCGACGTGTGCCCGTTCGTGCCCGTCGCAGAGGTGACCATGGCCGACTGCGCGGAACTCGCGCGGCGGCTGGGTCGGCGCGTTGGCGACGAACTCGGCATTCCTGTGTACCTGTATGAGGCTGCGGCGAGCCGCCCAGAGCGCGCCAACCTCGCCGACATCCGCAAGGGCGAGTACGAGGGCCTGCAGGCCAAACTGGCGGACCCAATGTGGGCCCCGGATTTCGGTCCGACAGCCTTCGTACCCAAGCACGGGGCGACGGTCATCGGCGCACGGCCGTTCTTGATTGCCTACAACGTGTCGCTCAACACCCGCGACAGGGCGCTCGCCACCGACATTGCGTTTGAACTGCGCGAAAAGGGCCGGGTTGCGCGGGCCTACACCGGCCATCCGGTCTATGCGCGCGGCGCCGTGCTGACCTATGGCCCTGGTCGCTATCCGTGCGGGCACTGCGAATTTGTGGCCGACGCGCCCGACGCCATCTTCCGCCACAGCCGCGACGCCCATGCCTGTGACCTCGCGGCGTTGTTGCGGCAAAACGACGTGGATCCGGATCATCTCGACGGCCACAAAGTCTACCGCGCCGGCCACTACCGGGCGTGCAAGGCGATTGGCTGGTACGTCGATACCTACCAACGGGCGCAGATCAGCATCAACCTGACCGATTACGCGGTAACGCCGCCGCACGCGGTGCTGGACAAGGCGCGCGAGTTGGCCAACGACCGCGGCCTGGTGGTGACCGGTAGCGAAATCGTCGGGCTGGTGCCAGCGGATGCGCTGGTGCAAGCCGGGCGCCACTACCTGCGCCGCCAGGGCAAGTCGCCGTGGGTTCCGCTGCCCGACCTGCTGACCACCGCCGTGCAGTCGATGGGGCTTGCGGACGTGCAACCCTTTGACCTCGACAAGAAAGTCATCGGCCTGCCGCAGCCCGGTCCGCTGGTGCGGCTGCCGGTACACGCCTTGGTCGACGAGGTGGCGCGCGATAGCCCGGCGCCTGGCGGCGGTTCAGTCGCGGCGCTGTGCGGTGCCCTGGGGGCCGGTCTGGCTGCCATGGTCGCCAACCTGACCCAGGCCAAGCCAGAATTCGAATCGGCAGAGCCGGAGTTGCTGGCCATCGCGGAGGCGGCGCAAACAGCCAGGGCGTCGCTGGTCGCGGGCGTGGACGCGGACACCGACGCGTTCTCGGCCTACATGACCGCCCGCCGCTTGCCGCAAACCAGCCCAGAGCAGCGTCAGGCCCGGCAAGACGCCATGCAAGCCGGCCTCAAGGCGGCGATTGAGGTGCCGCTGCAGACCGCGCGCGCCGGGCTCGTCGCCATGCGAACCGCCCAGCGGGCGCTTGCAGCCGGCAACCCGGCTTCGTGGAGCGACGCGGCGGTCGGCTGCAGCGCGGCCCAGGTTGCGGTGTTTGGCGGGGTCTGCAACGCCCGCATCAACCTCAAGGACATCACCGACGCCGCCTACATTGCCACCGTGCGGCAAGAGTGCACGGCGTTGCTGGCCGAAGCGGGCCAGGTGATGGCCGAAGTGCACGCGGCGATCGATGCCGTGGCGTAGGGCCCGTGTAAAATCTAGTTGATTTTCCACGTTGGCCCGTTGCCTGCCAGGTGGGTCGCAAGCGCGCGACTTTGCAAGTCGACTCGCCGCTCCGCTCCGCGCTCGTGTCGATCGACTTGTTTTTTGCACGGGCCCTTCGTGGGCCCGGTCCCGACCACTGGCCACGCGTCCAGAGGCCCCGCTCGGCCGCGATCCGCCGCGCCACAGGTCGTTGGCGACGTTGGTCGTGCGCCAACCGCGACGCAAGCGGGCCGCTGGTGTACGATGGCAGCGCCGCCGGCCGGCAAGGGAACCCATGGCACTGACCAGCCTGTTTGCGCTCATCGACGACATCGCCACGGTCCTGGACGACGTGGCTGCCCTGACCAAGGTCGCCAGCAAGCAGACGGCGGGAGTGCTGGGCGACGATCTGGCGCTGAACGCGCAACAGGTCACCGGCGTCAGCGCCGACCGCGAGCTGCCGGTGGTGTGGGCGGTCGCCAAGGGGTCGCTGCGCAACAAGGCGATTCTGGTGCCGGCCGCGCTGGCCATCAGCGCGCTTGCACACAAGCTCATCGTCCCGCTGCTGATGATGGGCGGCGCCTACCTGTGCTTTGAGGGCGCCGAGAAGCTGGCGCATGCGCTCTGGCACCCCAAGACCCACGATCCGCCGGGCGACGCGCAGGCCGACGCCGAGGTGGCCGCGGCGCTGGCCATGCGCGACGTTGCCGCAGTGGAGAAAGCCAAAATCGCGGGCGCCATCCGCACCGACTTCATCCTTTCCGCGGAGATCATCGCGATTACGCTCGGCACGGTCGCAGAGGTCGCGTTTGGCATGCAGGTGGCGGTTCTGGTCGGCGTGTCGCTGCTGATGACCGTGGGTGTCTATGGCCTGGTGGCCGGCATCGTCAAGCTCGATGACGCCGGGCTCTACCTGCTGCACCTGCAGCGCCAAGGCCGCCGCGGCGACCTGCTGCGCTGGCTTGGCCGCGGGCTGGTGCGCGCTGCGCCGTGGCTGATGCACGGCCTGTCGATCGCCGGCACGGCAGCGATGTTTCTGGTTGGCGGTGGGATTTTGGCGCACGGCATTGCCGGCGTCGAGGCCTGGACCAAGGAGCTGGCCCAGGCCGCCGG
>CAXRHS010000719.1:0-9859 GCA_964230235.1 Myxococcota bacterium | reverse complement strand
GATCTACTCGGCCACCGCGTCGGGTGGGCACTTCGGCCGCGGCGAATCGGCGTTCACCTGGGAGCGCACGGACGCCACCCAAGCCCTGCGAACGGCGTGCGGGCTGTAGACCGGTCGCGCGGCATCCGTCGAGGTATGCGCGACCATCGCATTGACACGCAAGCCCAGCGCCACTAGAATTTCGCCCCCCGCCAGGCCTGAGTTGGCGCTGCGCAGCATTCAACCACGCGAAACTGAAAAACTTTTGAGCCACGCGCCGCGCCGCGCAGTCGCTCGAGCGAGCAAGGTAGTCATGTCGCTGACCAAGCAAACCGCAAGCCTGCAAAAAGACCAGGTCGCGCACCAATGGTACGTTGTCGATCTCGACGGCGCCGTGCTCGGTCGCGCTGCCGTGCACATGGCCAACGCCCTGCGCGGCAAGGATCGGCCGAGCTACACGCCCAATGCCGATTGTGGCGATTACGTGGTCGTCATCAACGCGGCCAAGGCCACGCTGACCGGCAAGAAGATGGACTCGAAGATGTACCACCGCCATACGGGCTACGCTGGCGGTATCAAGAGCGAGCCGGCGCGCATCTACCTCAGCCGCAAGTCTGAGCAGGCGGTGCGGCTGGCGGTGTGGGGCATGCTGCCCAAGGGCCCGCTCGGCCGCCGCCTCATCACCAAACTCAAGGTGTACGCCGGTCCCCACCATCCGCACGCGGCGCAAAATCCGATCGCGATGTCGGTGTAGCTTTTTCACGATCGCATTCTCACCAGCAGGTCCACCATGGCAACCAAACGCGTTACTGACTCTCAGGCACCGGCCAAGCGCTGGTACGCCACCGGCCGCCGCAAAGAGGCGACAGCCCGTGTGTACCTGTCGCAAGGCAGCGGCAAGATCACGGTCAACGGCCGTGAGATCGCAGAATACCTGCGCCGGCCAACCCTGGAGATGCTGGTCAACGAGCCATTCACGGTCATCGAGCAGGCCGGCGGCTTCGACGTCGCGGTCAATGTCAACGGTGGCGGCCTCGCCGGCCAGGCCGGCGCCAGTCGCCACGGCATTGCGCGCGCGCTGACTCATTTCCAGGCCGACCTGCGCCCACCGCTCAAGGCGGCCGGGTTGCTCACGCGCGACCCGCGCGCCAAAGAGCGCAAGAAGTATGGCCGGGTTGCCGCGCGCGCCCGCTTCCAGTTCTCCAAGCGCTAGTCCGAACACGATCGCGTCCGAGCGGTGGTACAAGACCACCCTGGCCGCGGCATCCGCCCCGCCGGTCGCCCCGTGGCGGCCGAGCGGCGCAGCGGTCGCTGGGTAGCTCAGGTGGTTAGAGCGAGCGACTCATAATCGCTAGGTCGAGGGTTCAAGTCCCCCCCCAGCGACCCACGACAGGGCCGGAACTGCACAGGTTCCGGCCCTTGGCGTTTTTGCGGCCGCGCACCGGTTGCGCATCGCCGCCGATCGGGCAGGCCCGAGCCAGCGCAGTCGCTGCAATCGCAGGGCAAGGCCACTCGACGATGCCGGGTGACCCGCGTTCGACGTGGTGGACCTTTTCGGTCGCAGGTCGCCAGGCTGCCGCCAGTGCGCCATCCGTGCGCGGATCACGGCGTTCCCACGCGACGCCGGGCCGCGCGCGCCGACGCTGGACGACCCACTGGGCGACGTCGAGCGGGATTTCGCGCCACCACAATTCGACGCGGCCGGCGGTGTTGGGCAGACGCAGGCCGCGCACCAGCAGATCAGGGTGTCGTCCAGCCGATCGCGCCAAAGCGACCTCACCTGGCCGCAGCCAAGGCAGGTGCGGCCGTTCGGGCGACACCCGCCGGCCAGTCGGCAGCACCACCACCAGATCGGCAAGGCGGACCGAGCGGTTCGACAGATTGACCAGTTCCAAGTACTCGCCCGCCCCTTCGTCGAGCAAGAGCGGGTCGAAAAGCACTTCGCTGATGCGCACCTGTGGCGGCGGCTCCGCCATTGCCGAAGCCGTAGAAGCCTGCGGCAAAGTCGCGGCCTCAGCGCTCAACGCGGCGCGGGGAGAAGTGGCGGGTTGTGGGTGCGCAGCCGCCGGGCGGCGCAATTGGACTGCATCGCCATTGCAGGCCTGACACCCGGAAGAAATGAGCACCGCGAACACAGCCGCCCCGCAGCTACCGTAGGGGCATGAAAATCCGGTCATGGCGACGACTCCGTGCGCGCAAACGGCGCGCCACTGGCCCCAAGTGCAGCAATCGTGCCAGCCGTCGGCGCCTGGTAGAACATGAGAACTACGTGATAATTTGTCCGCGCGGTTTGTCTCACGTGCCGCTCGAAGTGAGACAAACTGAGCAGGAAGTGAGACAAATCGGCCGGTCGCTAAACTTGTACAAGGCCGCGACCACTGGCTTGGGCTCCAGTTGGCCGCGCGTCGCAGCGATCCATTTCAAATTCAACGAGTTGGCGCGGCAAGGGCAGGCACCGGCGACCTTGACCGATCGGGCCAATGGGCCTATCATCCACCGCCCTTTGCGTGTGCCGTGCGTGGGCGCCGCGCAGGATGGCCGCGGACGCCAGTGTACCGGCCGCGGGGCCGGCGGTCATCGCCGGCGTCGCCAACAGACACGCACCCCATGTACGCCGGCCGGCGCAGTCGTCCGGAACACCAAGAGGTCGAGATGTCGCGCAGCACCGCAGTTTGGGCGCTTGGGGCCGTGCTGGCCTCTGCAACGCTGCATGGGGCTGCGGCCCCGGTTGCTCGTGCCGCAGAAGGCGGTGACGTCGAGCGCACCCTGGCGATCGTCGAACTGCGCAGTGGCGAAGTCGCCGACCCGCTGACCAACAAATACCTGGCCGAGATCATCAGCGCCTTTCGCGAGGAAAATCCAGGTGATCTGATCCTGGTCGACGGCAAGACCACCGCCGACAAGGTGCGCAAGGACCGCGATCAGGTTCCGTCGGCCATCAGCGACGCGACCCGCGCGGCCTTGGCGGAGGCGCGCAAGAAGGGCACGGATTTGCTCGACAACGCGGACTTCCCAGGTGCTATCAAGGCCTTGGGCGCCGCTGAGGCCAAGTATCGCGCTGCGACCGGCGCGCCGGGCGCGGACGACAAACTGCGCAATGAATACCTCGATGTGCTGGCGCAGTTGGCGACCGCCCACGTAGCCGCCGGCGACAAGGGCGCGGCCGCCGAGGTGTTCCGCACCATCATCACCACCTTTGGCCTCAAGGCCAACGTGACCGATGACAACTACCGCCCCGACGTGGTCGAGTTGTTCAAGGCGGAAGTCAAGAAAGTCGAGAAGATGCCGAAAGGCAGCGTCGAAGTGGCGAGTTCGCCCGCCGGCGCGCGCATCATCCTGGGCGGCAATGACCGCGGTGCCACTCCGGCCACCGTGGGCGATCTGGTTCCTGGCGTGTACGCGCTGCGGCTGCAACTGGGTAAAGAGAGTTCGATGTTGCACCGCGTCAAGATCGACGGCGGCGCAGCAGCCAAGGTCAGCTTTGACATCGTCTATGAGTCGCACCTCGCGCTCGAAGAGAGCCACGTTGGCCTGATGTACGCCGATCTGAAGACGGCGGAAGCCCGCATCCAGACCGATGCGGTCAACGTCGGCAAAGACGTCGAGGCCAACATGGTGTGCGCGGTCGGCGTGGTGGACGGAAAGCTGGTGTCCTTTCTGGTCGATGTCAACAACAACCGCATCGTGCGCTACGCCAACGACGTCAAAGTCCCCAAGGTCGGCATCAGCAAGCGCGCGGTCAACAAGGTGCTCGTGACCATCCTGGGCGAAAAGGCCGACAAGAACGTGGTTGAAGGCGCTCCAGCCGGGGCAAAGAGCGCGTGGTACAACAGCAAGCCCGGGTTGATTTCGGCCGGCGTGGCGGTGGTTGGCCTGGGCGTTGGCCTCGCGATGTCCAGTTACTTGAACAAAGGCAACTTCAACTTTTGCAAGGATTCGGGTGCGACCTGCACGGCCGAAGAAATCAAGACCGGCAAGCCATCGTCCACCAACCAAGCCAAGTTTGACGAATTCGACAGCAGCATCGGCACCAAGGGCCTGATTTCCGGCGTTGGTCTGGGCTTGGGCGTTCTGGGTGCCGCGGCCGCCGGCTACTTCTTCTACGCCGAAAGCCAAAAGCCTGCGGAAGCCGCGACCGTGCTGTACCGCGGCATGGAAACGCCGCCCGCCCAGGCGCAAGTCGTCCTGCCGCCGCGACTGGATGCCGGTCCGGTGCGCTTCCTGGCCCACTAAGGTCTTGGAAATGATTTAGTCAATCATTTCATGGGCCCTACTGCTTGCTTCGTGGGTCGCCAACTCGCGGCCTCGGAGGCCGACTCGCGGCTCCGCCTTGTGCCGAGCGTGTTCAACTTGTTGTTTTCCCGTCCCTACCCGGGTCGCCGGAAATACCAATTTCTGGCGGCCCGCCACGGCGAATCCCGCATCGGGTGAGCTCGTGGCCCACGCAATAGCAAGGCAGGGTCGCCATTATCGGCGACCCTGTAAGGGCCCGTGCAAAACCAACCCGATCGACACAAGTGCGGAGCGGAGCGGCGAGTCGACTTGCAGAGTCGCGAGCTTGCGACCCACTTGGCAAGCAACGGGCCGACGTGGGAAATCGAATAGATTTTTCACGGGCCCCAGACGACCTCGGCGTGGACACAGGCGCGGACCTGGGTCCGCGATCCGATGAAACGTTGGATTTGCTGTTTGGCGAGCGGGTTGCGCTGATTCAGGCGCGCCGCGGCTACCGAACCAGCGTCGATGCCCTGATCCTGGCGTGGGCCGGCGCGCAGTTGATGCCAGCGACTGTGCCCGCTCGCGGGTTGGACATGGGCTGCGGCGTTGGCCTCGTCGGCGTGCTGGCGGCCTTGGCGCTGCCCGCAAGTACCTGGGCGCTGGTCGACGTCCAACCCCAGCAAATTGAGCGCGCCGTTCGCAATGTCCGGCGCAACGGAGTGGCCGACCGCTGTTCGGTGCAGTTGGCCGATCTCGCCGACGCGCAGACAATCGGGCATTGCGACATCGTGCTGTGCAACCCCCCGTTTCGAAACACGGCCCGCCACACCCCGAGCGTCAACCGCGAGCGGCAATTGTCAAACTTTGAAAGCACGGCCACGCTCGAGCGCATGGTCGAGGTGGCGTTCGCGAGCCTGACGCCCGGCGGCCGAGCCGTGTTCGTGTACCCGTGGACCCTGCACCTGCGCGTCCGCCTGGCCATGGCAGCGGCTGGCGCTCAGGTTACGGTGTGCGCGGTGCGCCACCACCCGTCGGCGCCGCCGGTTCGAGCGTTGGTCGTCGGCACCCGTGACGCCGATGTCACGCGGCCGCCGTGCTTGCCCGCCGAACTCGCCGTGCACCCATCTTGCGCGCCTGATTCGGTCTATGGGCCCGAAATAGCAAGATTTCTTGCCGGCCTGGGCGTCGCGGCCAATTCGGCGGGGTCGGCGCACCGTGACAAGCCTGTCGCGCAAGCGGCCGCAGCGTGCGGGCAAATTTGCGGACCCCTGGACGCGATGTTAGCTTGACCCTGCGGTGCCCCGCTGGTTGCGTGGGGCATTGGCGGCGTCCGCTGGGGGCGCGGTGAACTTGGCACCAGGGTCGCGCGTCCAACGGAAGAAGGACCCGCGGCCACCACGGCCGCCGGGTCGACGGGAGGGCAAGATGTTGGATGCCTTTGTTATCGACCAGATTCGCAAGCGCGAGGAAGAGCGCCGCCCGCAGCGGATTCAGCCGCACGCTGAGCCGCCCGGCCGCTTTCCCTTGGAACGCCCGCCGGTTGTCGACCGAGACGTGACCGGCCACAGAGAAGACGACGATTTCGACGGCCGCATCGTTTTTGACATGTAGCCGTTGACCCTACTGCTGCACCGGGCCGTTGGCTAGCCTGCGGTGCAACTCGACTGTTCAGTCGTCCAGTTCCCGCCGATTCGTTACAACTTTCGCAATCAGTCCATAAGCTTGCGCCTCGTGCGCGGTCATCCAGTAGTCGCGCTGCGAATCGCGTTCAATGCGTTCGAGCGGCTGACCGGTTTGCTCGGACAGCAGGCGGTTGAGTTTGGCGCGGGTCTTGAGAATCTCGTTGGCGGTGATCTCCAGGTCGCTGGTCGGGCCGTAGACGTTGCCCGAAATGAGCGGTTGGTGAATCAAGAACTCGGCATTGGGTAGCGCCAGGCGGTCGGCTTTGTCGACGGCCAGCAACAAGATGGTGCCCATCGACGCGGTCAGTCCCGCGCACACAATCCGCACCCGCGGGCGCACAAACCGGATCATGTCGTAGATCGCAAAGCCGGAAGTGATCGACCCGCCAGGCGTGTTCATGAAAAGCGTGATGGGCTTTTCGGCGTCGTCGGCCTCCAAGGCCAGCAGTTCGTGGATGACGCGCGACGCCATCTTGTCGTCGACGCCACTTGAAATCACGATCGTGCGCGACTTGAGCAGGCGCTCAAACAGGTCGGGGCGCGCCTCAGGCTTGGGTTCGGACTTGGCCGGCTTGACCGGTTCTTCGCCATCCTCATCGTCGTCCTCTGCGCGCACGCGATTGGGGGCAATCCACTGCTTGTTCACGGCTTTCATGCTTTTCCTTGTGGCGAATCGGGTCGGGCGCGGGCGACAACCCGCGCAGTGTCGAGGTTATTCCGGCCTACCAGGCCGAGAGCATGGCTGCGATGACACGGTCTTGCGCCGCGTCGGTCAAACCAGGGGCAATCGGCAGCGCGAGCACTTCGCGGCAAGCCTGTTCCGCCGCGGGCAGCGACGCCGCTGGCTGGGCCGCCGCCAGGGCGCCCTGCTGGTGTAGTGCACTGGGATAGTAGATCTGGGTCTGCACGCCGGCGTTTTGCAGTGCAGTGCGCAGGGTCGCGCGGTCGCTGCTGCGCACGACGTACTGGTTCCACGCGTGGCCTGGCACATCTGCGGGCAGGCGCAGCAAATCGGGGCGCAGGCGCGCTGTCTGGCCCAACGCGGCGTGGTATCGCGCCGCTGCGCGGCGGCGCTGGCTGACCCAGTCGTCCAGGTGCGGCATCAGCACACCGAGCAAGGCGGCCTGCAGGGCGTCGAGGCGAAAATTGCCGCCCAGGTGCTCGAACTGGTAGCGCATGGCCTGGCCGTGCTGGCGCTTTTCGCGGACGCACGCTGCCAGCGCGTCGTTCGCCGTCACCACTGCGCCGCCGTCGCCGAGCGCGCCCAGGTTCTTGGCTGGAAAGAACGAGAAGCAGCCGGCGATGCCCGAAGTCCCGACCGCGCTGCCGTTCTTGAGCGTGGCACCGATCGCTTGGGCACAGTCTTCGACCAGGACAGCGTCGCGATCTCGACAAAGACCTTTAATTTGTGAGAGATCCAGCGGCTCGCCGAACAAGTGCACGACAAGCACGGCGCGTGTGCGCGGGGTCCACGCGGCCTCGAACTCATTGACGCCTGGGTGCAGCTTGTCCGGTGCCAAGTCGACAAACACCGGCCGCAGACCAGCGCGCAAGATCGATGTCGCGGTGGAGATGAACGAAAACGGCGTCGTCAGCACGTCGTCGCCCGGGCATAGCGGTGCTACAGCGCCCGCGGTTCGCTGCAAGCCCATCAAGGTCGCGAGCAAGGCGTCGGTGCCGCTCGATACGCCAATCGCGTGCGGTACGTTCAAGTAGCGGGCCAGCCGGCCCTCAAAGGTCTGGACTTCCGGGCCAAGCACGAAAGTACCATGCCGCAAGCAGCGGTCGAAGGCCGCGTGCAGGTCGTCGCGCAGCGGCTCCAGCACCCGCGCCATGTCAAAGAACGGAACGCCTTGCGCGGTTCTCATGGTCCAACCTGCACGTGGGGATGCAGAGCCTTGCCAACCAGCCGCCACTGCCGGCTGCAGCGCGCGCAATTCGCGGTCTGGTCGGTTGCCGTCGCCGGCAGGGCCAATGTTTCGCCGCACGCACAAACCCAGCCGCGCAGGCGGGCGGGATTGCCGACGACCAGCGCATGGTCCGGCACGTCGCGGGTCACCACGGCGCCAGCGCCGATGAACGCGTGGGCGCCGATGCGGTTGCCGCAGACGATGGTGGCGTTGGCGCCAATGGTGGCGCCGTTGCCGACCGGGGTCGGCGCATACTCATCCTTGCGCGACACGGCAGCGCGCGGGTGGACCACGTTGGTAAACACGCAACTCGGCCCGCAGAAAACGTCGTCGCCCAACCGCACGCCGTCGTACAGGGAGACGTTGTTCTGCACGCGGACCCGGTTGCCGAGTACGGCGCCTTTTTGGACGAAGACGTTCTGACCGAGCGAACAGTCGGCGCCGATGCGCGCGCCATCCATGACGTGCACGAAATGCCAGACTTTGGTGCCGGCGCCAATCTGTGCGTCATCGCCCACGATGGCCGTTGGGTGGACTTGGACGTCGCGCGCAGACCAGTCGGTCGGCATCAGCGCCCCGACGTCCGTCGGCACGCCGTTGGCCTGCAGCGACAACTCTGCCGCGCTCAGCACCGTCAGGACGCGCACCGATTCGGCGCCGTCCGCGATCACCGGTTCCTTGGGGTGCGCGACCGCGTGCACGAACGCGCGCATCTCGCGCTCCAGCGGTTCGTCCTGCGTCAGCGCCACCGGTTCTGCGTCGGCCTTGCGGGGCTGCGGGATGCCGTCTTTCCACTGCACGCCGTGGCGGTACAGCACCAACTTTTGCGGCCACGGTTGCTGGTCGTCGAACACCGCCATGGCGTCACTGCCGACAACCACCAGTCGCTGCTCTTTGAACGGGTGCAACCACGACACGTACACGTGTGCGCACAAACCGCTTTCCCACTGCAAGTTGGTCACGGTCGAGTCGGCGATGCGGGCGTGCAACACACACGACCCGACCGCCGAGACGCGCGCCGGCAGGGTGCCAACCAGCCGCAAGATGACGGCAATGTCGTGGGGTGCGAACGACCACAAAGCGTTCTCTTCGCGGCGAATACGACCTAGATTCAGGCGGTTGCTGTAGATGTACTGCAAGCGACCGAGCGCACCTGCGCGCACCAGCCGATCCAGTTCAAGGACCGCCGGGTGGTGGTGCAGCAAGTGCCCGACCATCAGCAGCACGCCGCGCGACCGCGCCAGCTCGTCGAGGCGCCGGCACGTCGCCGCGCTGAGCGCAAGCGGCTTTTCGACAAAACAGGGCTGATCGCGCTGCAAAAAGTAGGTGGCGAGGCGCTCGTGTTCGGCGACCGGCGCTGCGATCGCCACGGCACAGTCGGCCGGCACTTCGGTGGCGTCGCTCACCACCAGCGCGTGCGGGTACTCGCGGCTGGCGAGCGCGCGACTTTGCGGATCGGGGTCGCAGATGGTCCGCAGCACGCCCAAGCGGTGCAGGTTGCGCGCGATGTTGCGGCCCCACGGGCCAAAACCGACCAGCGCAACCGATGCGGGTGTGTCCACGAATTCCTTGCGCGCAGGCGGCGTCCAAACGACCAGCCGCACCTGCACGAGCGCGGCGGTGTACCACGTTCGGGCCAATTGGGGAATCGGCCGCTGTGCAAGCGGCCGCGCGATCGCCAGTTTCGTCCAGAAGGTCCGCCAAAATGGCGATGCAGTTTCAAACGCTTAGGTCGGCCTTGAGCCCGAAATTGCGCCCCGCTGGTTCGCTCCGGCGTGTCCACTGCGCCGCCACGACAAACACGCCTGCACGCTTGCCGAATCACCGCGAGCAGCGGCACAATCGGGGCGCCCGCCAGTTGCGGGGGCCGGATCGCGGGTCGATGCCAACGACGGGACTGCAATGGGCAGGCGCAGCGCTGGCATTGGCGGCCACCTGGCCGATGTGGGAAGCGATGGCTGCGGTAGCGCGCAAGGACTACCTGGCAGGTGTGCTGCTGGTGTGCCTGACCTGGGTGGTCGCGCGCAGCGGACTCGATCTGGCGACCTTGCCGAGCAGTCACGACTGATG
>CAXRHS010000718.1:0-2262 GCA_964230235.1 Myxococcota bacterium | reverse complement strand
GGAACCTTGCCGACCGCGCGCACCTGCAAGCCGTAGACGCCAGATTTGGCATTTTGCACCACCACCTGCTCCAGCGGCGCCACGTACGGGCCGGTCTTGAGCTTGCTCGACGTGACGTCCACCCACTCATTGCCCTCCTTGCGTTGCAAGTACAGGTCGAGGTTGACAGTCCGCGTATCGTAGTCGTCCCAGTCCATGGTCATCTGGATGTTGCCGCCCCACTGCTGGAACTGCAGCCGCGTCTCGCCCGGCCCGAATTCGTGCAGGTTGTCTTTGTCCGAGTCGCTCCAGATCGCCTTGTAGAACTCACCGTTGCCCGAATTGCCCGAGGCGCTCACCCACGCCACGCCCTTTTCGCGGACCTGGTCCATCATCTGGCACAGCTTGCCGTCGTGGCGGCCAAAACTGTGGCCGAGCCAGATGACCGAGTGGCTGACCAGGCTGATGGCGTTCGGGTTGCCCTTCTTGGTGATCTGGTTGATGAAATACTGCAAGTCGGCAAAGGTCGTCGCCGAAACCGGCAAGATCTTGGCGCCCGGCGCCATGTCGGCCACGACTTCGGCGCACATGGTGCCGTGACCGCCACCGCCAGACAGCACCGGGCCCAGCAGGTTGGGTACTTCGCCGGTCTGGACCGACTTGTCCAGGCCGTCAAAGCCGCCGTCCAACACCGCAACCACGGTGCCTGTGCCATCGGCGGCAAGGCAGGCAAATTGAGGGCCGGTGCGGATTTGCGTCGCCCCCTCGCTCATCTTGGGGCCGGCCAGTTCGTTGGCACGCCACGGCAACTGGACGAAGGCAACCTCCGGCGCGGCCGCGACCAACGCCGCGACGTCGGCCAACCGCAGCCAGACGTCGACAAGGTCGGATCCGCGCTGCGCCACCTGACCGCCGAGCGCGCGCAAGGGCGCGTCGTTCCACACCTGCCCGTCCAAGCCGGCTTGCAGGTGCAGTTGCAGGCGCCACGGCGCCGTCCAAGGGTCGCCTTGCACGATCGCACGGCCGTTGTCAGCTGCCAGCTGTAGCGCGCGGGCGTCGCCGCCACGCCAGGCTTGCAGCACCGGATCGAGCCAGCCGCCGATGCGCGGATGCGCCTGCGCGGGCACGCCAAGGCACAGGCAAAGGCCGAGGGCGGCGCACGCTATTTGCAGGGGTCGGTGCGGCACGGGCGTCCAGGGCGGTTGAGCAAGCGCCGCGCGCGCGGCGGGCTGCACTTTGCGCGGGCCGGCCGGGGTCGTCAAGCGCGAACGCGTTGCGGCCTGCTGGCGCGGCGCGCGACGATGCCAACCGACCCACAGGCAAGCACAAGCCAAAGCCACGCCGTCGGTGCCTTTTGACCGCCAGCCGTGCACCCGCCGCCGTCCGCCGCGGCAGCCGCGCTCGGCGTCGCCGGTTTGGGCAGCGTGGACGCCAGTTGCCAGGGCGACGTTTTGGGCGGCAGACCCGGCTCGCGCTGGCTGCCCGCCCCGACCGTGAACGCAAACGTTTCCTCCGCGGTGCTGACCACGCCGTCGTAGGCCGTGATGCCCTTGGCGACGCGCAAGGTCAGCGCCCCGGCGGGCCAGTCCTGCTCGGGCAGTAACCGGATGACGTTGGAGCTTTGCCCGTAGAACAAGTTCACCTTGGCTGCAATCAACTGGCCTTTGGCATCGCGCACGGTCACCGCGTCGCCTGCGAGTTTGGCCGCGTCGAGCCCACGCGACATCACCACCGCCAGCTTGCTCTGGGGTTCGGCCTTTTGCGGCCACGGGTGGGCGCTGCCCTCGCTTGGCACGGTGGCCAGCACCCGCAGGCGCGGCGGCTGGCCGTGCAACTCCTCCCACACCTGTTGCCAATACGCCGCGACGATGCGGGCCTCGCACAGCGGGTTGCCGGGCTCGTGCGGCTGCAGCAGGTGGTCCCAGCCCCACGGGTAGAGCTTGCGCAGGTCGTCATAGCCATCTTTGCCTTCCGCCTTGAGCTTGGGCCAGGCAAGGATCACCTGTGCGAGCGCCTTTTGCGCATCGGCCACGGTCGCTTCGGGCACCGGTTCGCCGCGCGCCGCAAACACTGCCAGGATTTCCGTCATGGGCAGCCAGGGCTCTGGCAGCGGTGACGCCCCGGCCTGCGCAATCCAAAACACATCGGTCGCCGTGTCAAAGCTGGTAAAAGTGCCGTCGCTCCAGCCGGCCTTGTCCTTGACCTTGGCGGTGTCCATAAAGAGCGCGTCGTACACCTGGTCGGCCATGCCGTGGCTGAACATGCCAAAAAGAAACGCCAGCT
>CAXRHS010000717.1:0-3530 GCA_964230235.1 Myxococcota bacterium | reverse complement strand
GATCCAGGGTCATCGCTGCAGGCGGGCCGAGCTTGCCGCCGACCCGGTGACAGCCCGAGCAGCCCAGCTCTCCAAAAAGCAGCTTGCCCGCGCCCGCCTTGTCCGCCTGCACCGGTCCTGTCATCGCCTGCCACGGGGCCTCGCCGCTGTCGGGCAGCCAGTTTTCCGTCGCGTAGGCGACAATGTCCGCCGCCTCTTGCGCCGACAGCGCAAAGTCCGGCATCCGGCCTTCTGGGTGCATCCGGTGCACGCCTTGCAGCAGGTTCCACAGCCATAGCGGGTTGAGCTTGAGCCCGGCCAGACCGAGATCGGGTCCGACCAGGCCACCGCGGCCCTCAAAGCGGTGACAGGTGGCGCAACGGCGCTCGGCAACGGCCCGACGACCGCGGTCGGCGTCTCCCTCCAAGCCAGCGGGGCGCGCAACGAGAGCCGCGCCCGGCAGCGTCCACAGGTAGGCCAGCAGGCTTTCTTGCTCTGCGGGCGTCAGCGCAAACCGCGGCATGCGATGGCGGTCGTCCAGTCGGTCCGGCGCCTGCAGCCACAGGCGAGCAACTGCAGGTGCGACCTTGTCGCGCAAGCCATCCAGCGCGGGGGCAAAATCCGGACGCGGCACCCCTGGGATGGCGTGGCAGCCGGCACAACCCTTGTCAGCCAGCAGCTTGCGGCCTTGCGCCACCAGCGCCACCGGCGCCCGTTGCCCAAGGTGGCAATTGCCACAGGCCGCTTGTTGCTCAGGCGGCGAAAACAGCGGCCGCTCCCAGTCCATTGCGGCCTTGTGGGCCGAGTCCTTGGTGGTGGCGTAGCCCTGGCCGCCGTGGCAGGGAGTGCAGCCAAAGCGATCCGCCGTGTGGGCGGCCGCGACCGGGCCATGCTTGGGCTCCGCGTGGCACAGCTCGCAGCGATCCACCACGCCAAGTGGCGGAATCAGGCGCTGTTCGACGTGAGTGGGCCGACTGCCGTCGCGCGCCACCGCGACTGCCACCAGCGCCGCGCACGCCAGCGCCGACAGCCCAAAGGCCACGTGCAGCCAACTGTCGCGGTCCGGCGTCATCCTGGCCACCACATCCGCGCCCAGCCGGGCCCGCGAAACAGCGTTCCGATGATGGTAAACACCGCCATGAACACCAGCAGGGCCCCAAAGGAGGCGCTGGCGAGCCGCCGCTCGGGTGGCAGGTAGCGACCAACGCCCTGCATGTGCGTGTCGACATACGGTAGCAGGCACAGCGCCGCCACGGTCGCCGCCGGCACGAAAACGCCGCCCCAAAAGGTCGAGTAGTGCGCCAGTTCTTGCACGCCCAGAAAGTACCAGGGCGCCTTGGCCGGGTTGGGCGTGCGCGCCGGATCCGCCTCCGGCTCCAACGGGGCATCGACCCACAGCGCCAGCGCCAATAGCACCGCCGTCATCGCCAACGACAGCACCAACTCGCGGTACAGCAAATGCGGCCAAGCCGGGATGAGCCGCGGCCCGTCGCCCGCCTTGGAGCTCGTCTCCGCGTGTTCGCTGACAACCAGACCGCCATCTTTGCGAACGCGGAAAAGGTGGAAGCCGACCAGCGCAAACAGCACCGCCGGCAGCGCCACACAATGCAGCACGTAGAACCGCAGCAACGCCGCCTCGCCGACCGTGCGGTCGCCCAGAATCAGCACCCGGAACTGCTCGCCGATGAGCGGGATCGCGCCGGCCATGTTGGAGCCCACCGTCACCGCCCAGAACGCCAGTTGGTCCCAGGGCAAAAGATAGCCCGTGAAGGACAGCGCCAGCGTGCCAAACCACAGCCACACGCCGGCGACCCAGTTGGCCTGCCGCGGCGGCTTGTAGCCACCGGCCAGAAACACCCGCAGCATGTGCACCGTGACCAGCGCCACCATCGCGTGCGCTGCCCAGCGGTGGGCGTTGCGGGTGACCACCCCAAACGGCACCACGAACGCGAGGTCCTTCATCGACCGCCACGCCGCGTCGGGATGGGGAATGTAATAGAACATCAGGTAGATGCCCGTCAGGGTCAGCAGCGCCAGCAGGCCGAACGACACGATGCCCAGGCCCCAGGTCGCTCTTAATTTCAGCGACTCCGGGCGAATCTTGGGGGGATGAACGTGCAGAACCAGCGACTGCAGCAGCGCCTTGACCGCCGAGCGGTCGTCTTTGGGCCAGCCGATCCGCCAGATCGACTCCCATACCGTGCGCAGCCAGGCTTTCATGTCGGTTCCAAGGCCAGCCGCGCTGTCGCCGCGACGGGCTGCGCCAGATCCGCAATGAGGTTGCCTTTGCGGTCGCGGACCAGCTTGACCCAGATGAGCGGCAGCGGCGCCGGCCCGCCGATGACCCGACCCTGGGCGTCATAGCGGCTGCCGTGGCAAGGGCAGACATAGCCACCGCCGGCTTCGGTCCGTACGTTGCAGCCCAGGTGGGTGCAAACCGCCGACATCGCCCCAAGGCCCGCGGGTTCGCGCACCACGAAAAGCCCGGCCTCCTCGACGTAGGTGCGGCCTGCGCCGGCAAACCGGTCGGCGTCGCCCAGGTTCTTGCGGGTCGAGGGGCCGTAGCGAACTGGCGCTTGCGCGAAGCGAAAGCTCGCCCAGGCGCTCTGCGCCCCCAGGGCCAGCAGGCCCAAGTTGCCGAGCTTGAAAAGCACGTCGCGGCGGGTGGCGTCCATCGACTCCCCCTACCTGGGCTTGAGCGCAATCACAGCGGCCGTGGGCGCGCCCGCGGCAATCTGCACGGTGAAATCGGCCGCGCCGAGCTTCTCGTGCCACACGCCAAAGGTGTAGGCACCGGGCGGCAGCCCCGTCAGGGACAGCCGGCCCTCCTTGTCACTGGTCGCGAACCAGGGCGTGTCGAGCACCACGATGTAGGCGATCATGTCGTCGTGGACCTTGCACAATTGGCGGTACACGCCCGACCGGGTGAAGGTGTACTTGCGCTTTTGACCTTGCGGCCAGGTGCCGAGGTCGTACTTCTCGCCGTCGATGGTGTAGACGTTGTGCGCGACCGGATCTGAGTTCAGGAACTCGACGGTCCAGCCCTTGGCGATCGGCAGGATGCGCGGCAGGAACACCATCCCTTTTTGGTCCAGTTGTACGGTTTTGGCAGCGACCGCACCGGCCGGCCCGGCTTTGACGAACACCACGGCGCCAGCCTTGTGCTTGGCGATGGGGGCGCTGACGGTCGCAGCAAGCGAACCGGTCTCGGCCGCGTGGACGGGCAGGGCGAGCGCGACGACAAGGGCAGCAAACAATACAGTTTTCATGGCGACTCCCGTACGCGGATGGTGGACATTCGCGGACCAAGGCGCGCCGGCACCAGCGGGCGCAGCGGGCCAATCGATGGGCGGGGTGGGCGCGCCGTTGTCCATGCGCGCACTCAGTTGGCGCATGCAACGGTTCGCGCTGGGTCCAAGGTCGTTCTAGATCAGCAGGTTGCGCGTCTGCAACCACACCGGCGGTCCGGTGGCGGGGGGCGGCAGCGGCGGCGACTCCGTGCGGCGCACCTGCAACGACACCGCCGCGGTCGCCGGAGCGCACGTTTCGAC
>CAXRHS010000716.1:0-3503 GCA_964230235.1 Myxococcota bacterium | reverse complement strand
GCAAGGTTGATCTTGAACTTCGGTCAGAGACTATACTTGCGGCGAGAAAGCACGAATCGGCAGGCAAGACCGCGGTCCGGTCCTGCGACCGTCCATCATGCGGGCACAGCCGACATGCTGGCGCTGCAGCTAGAGGGTGTTCATGGCCCAGCAAACCAAAACCGCGTTGACCAGTGCAGCACTGGCCGCAGTAGCCGTGCTGCTGTGGCTGTGGATGCGCAATCCGCCAACTGAACCGAGCCCAGCCGCGCGCGCGGCCAGCAGCGACGGCGACGCCTGCAGCCAGAGCGACAGCTGCCAGGCCGGCAGCTGTGTCGGCAGCAATCCGGTGGTGTGTAGCGCCATCGACCAGTGTCACGACGCCGGCACCTGCGACGCGAGCACCGGTGCCTGTTCGAACCCCGCCAAAGCCAACGGCGCTGCGTGCAGCGACGGCGACGCCTGCACCCAAAACGACAGCTGCCAGGCAGGAACGTGCACGGGAGCCAATCCGGTCGTGTGCAGCGCAAGCGACCAGTGCCACGATGCCGGCACCTGCGACCCGGCCAACGGCACCTGCAGCAACCCCAACGCCGCCGATGGCACTGGCTGCACGGACGGCGATGCCTGCACCGAAACGGACACCTGCGCCAATGGTGGTTGCATCGGCGGCGCGGCGCCGAACTGCGACGACAACAACGTGTGCACCGCCGATGCCTGCAACCCGGCCAGCGGCTGCGTCAACACGCTGATCGACGGTGACGGCGACGGCGTAGGCGACTGCACCGACAACTGTGCCGACAAGACCAACGCCAACCAGCTCGATACGGACAACGACGGCCTGGGCGACGTATGCGATGCGTGCGCCTTCGACGCCAACAACGACAGCGACGGAGACGGCGTCTGCGGCTCCACCACGCCGTGCACCGCAACTGGCGAAGTGACGCTTGCGAACAACGCAGGTGTCGGCGATGCGCTGACTTGCATCTACACCACGCCGCAGTATTTCCAGTCGTTCAAGGCCACCAGCAACACGATCGGTGGGGCAGCGGTCTTGATCTCGAACGCCTACTACGGCGGCGACGCCGACATCACGCTCGCCATCTACGACGGCGCGCATTCGGCGGGAGGCGTCAAGCTCGCTCAAGGCACGGCAAAATCGGCCGCGGGCCAGTGGCTTACCGTCAGCTTCGCGCCAATCACGGTGGTGCCGGGCAAGACGTACGGCTTGGTCTGGACGTCGAGCAGCGCCAACTGTGTGTTCACCGCATACTCGGTCAACAACGCGTATACCGGCGGCGGTATCGTCAACGCCGACACCTCGCCGTGGCCGGACTATTACGACGCCGGCTTCAAGATCTACGGCGCCGGCTGCACCGCTGCGGACAACTGCCCGACCACTGCCAATGCAAACCAAGCCAACAGCGACTCGGACGGCTTGGGCGACGCCTGTGACAACTGCATCACGGTCGGCAACGGCGACCAGCAAGACACCGATGGCGACGGCAAGGGCGACGCCTGCGAGTGCCTGGGCGTCACCTGCTCGGCGCAAGACGAGTGTCATGTCGCGGGCGTCTGCCAGACGACCACCGGCGCTTGCACCAACCCGAACAAGGCCGACAACTCGCCGTGCAGCGGCAGCTTCTGCAACGACAGCGGCGACGCCAACGGCGGCGGGTCATGCTCGGCGTCCAAGAACACCTGTCAGGCTGGCACCTGCAGCGCCGCCAAGACCGCGGGCCAGGACACCTGCGGCGGCGACGCGGCCAACCCCAACGTCACCACCTGGTCGTGCCAAGGCGGCGACACCTGCGTGAGCGCGGTCACTGCCAATGGCAGCGACAGTTGCAGCGACAGCGGTGCTGCCAACGGCGGCGGCAGCTGCGCGGCGACCGACTGGACCTGCAGCAACGGGGTGTTGTCGAGCAGCAGCAGCAACGGCACCGACAGCTGCGGCGACGGTTCGTCGAGCCAGACCGCCTACTTTGTGTGCGCCAGCAGCGACGGCGGCGACAACGACACCTGCGTGGCGGTGCCCGACACCACCGCGCCGGCGCTCAACCAGCCGGCCGACATCCTGGTTGACCTGCAGAGTCCATATGGCAGCACGGTGTCGCTGACCGCGACGGCCGGCGACATCTGCGACAACGCGGTGAGCTTTACCTGGAGCGAGGGCAGCACGGTGCTGTCCAACAGCGCCAACTTCACGGCGCTGTTCACGCTGGGCGTGCACAAGCTGACGGTGGTGGCCAAAGACGACGCCGGCAACGCCGCCGCTGCCTTCATGACCCTGACCGTTCGCGACACCTGCGGCAACGGCAAGGCCGACCTGCCCAAGTTTGGCAGCACCGTGCCGGCCTGCCCCAAGTGGCAAGACAAGACCACCGTCAAGACGGTCGCCGAGTTCCAGGCGTGGGCCGCCAACCCGGTGACCTCGCTCGACATCAAGGACAAGATCGACTTTGGCGGCATCGACGTGGTGATGGACACCAACTGCGACGTCAAGATCGCGCAGAAGGCAACGCTGACCGGCATCAAGAACCTGTTCATCGCCGGCCGCGAGGTCGACGTGTTTGCCGATGTGACCGTCAACGGCCGCGTCGACATCCGCGCCCAGGGCCAGGCCGCGGTGCGCCAGGCCAGCAAGTGGACCGGGGTGCAGACCATCGCCATCGAAGGCAACCAGACCGACGACTGGGGCGACCTGCCCAGCTACGCCGGCTGCTACTGCATGGAGGCGACGACCGCTGCAACGGTGCGCCAGGCCTCGCGCAACGGCGGCAGCGGCGGCTACGTCAAGATCAGCGGTGCGACGGTCGACCTGTACGGTGACTTCAGCAACCCGGGCCCGGTCACCATTGCCGGCACCGGCGCAGTGACCTACCGCCAGGCCAGCAAGATCACCGGTGCCCAGGGCGTGACCATCAGCGCCGGTGGCGACTTGAACCAGTACGGCGACCTGATTGGTGCCGGCAACATCAGCTACACTGCGGGTGGTGCGGTGTACTTGCGTCAGGCTTGCAAGCTGCAGAACGTCGGCAATGTCACGGTCACCGCCGGCGGCCTGCTCGACATGCACAGCGACATCACGGCGGCCGGCAGCGTGGTCCTCAAGGGCGCGTCGGTAGTCCACCGCCAGGCCTCGCTCATCAGCGGCGCCGGCAGTGTCAGCATCACCGGCACCTCGACCGCAGCGTTCGACTGGTACGGCGACGTCTACAGCAGCGGCAACGTGACGGTGACCACGGCTGGTGCCTTCTACCTGCGCCAGGCGGCGAGCATCAAGTCGAGCGGCAACGTCGCGGTCAGCGTTGGCGGCTACTTCGAAGCGCGCGGCAACGTCATCTACAACGCGGTCGTCAACCTCAAGGCGGCGACGTACAAGCTGTTTAGCACCCACGACTTTGCGCACAACGCATCATGTGACCTGTACGGCACGGCGCTCGGTGGCAGTGTGGCGGCCAAGGGGTGTGTTGCGCATTAGAATCCGAGCAAGATCGAATTGATTTTCCACGTTGGCCCGT
>CAXRHS010000715.1:0-2755 GCA_964230235.1 Myxococcota bacterium | reverse complement strand
GGCATTGCCGACGCGCTCGCCCACCCCCAGGCAGGTGCCGTGCACGCGATCAAACCCGAGCTCCAGCGCGGTCAGGCACAGCGGCACCGCCAAACCGCGGTCGTTGTGGCCGTGCCAGTCCAGTTCGACCGCCACGCCCGTCTCGGCCACCACTTCGCGGGCAAACGCCAGCAGGTTGGCGAGGCCATCGGGCGTGGCGTGGCCAACGGTGTCGCACAGGATGAGCCGCGTCGCGCCGTGGTCGATCGCCGCCTTGAAAAGCGTGCGCAGGGTGTCCGGGTGCGCCCGCGTGGTGTCTTCCGTCACAAAACTGAACGGCAACTGGTTGCGAACCGCCAGGTCAGCCGAATCGACCACCAGCTTGGTCATGTGCGCGACGTCCCAGTTCTCGACCAGTTGCCGAACTGGCGAGCTGCCCAGGAACGCGCATACCTCGATTTGCACGCCAGTCTTGTGCGAGATCTCGGCGACCGCCGTGATGTCGTTGGGATGGGTGCGCGCCGCGCAATTGGGCTTGATGCGCATCTTGTGGTCGCGGATTTCTTCGACCAGCCGGGTCACATCGGAGACCGCGAGCGCGCCAGCGCCCGGCAGGCCCACGTCGAGCACGTCGATCGACAGGTCTTCCATGCAGTGCAGGATTTCGAGCTTCTGGTCGATGCGCGGATTGGTGATGGACGGCGATTGGATGCCGTCGCGCAGCGTCTCGTCGACCAGCGCAAAGCCGGGCCGGATCGGCGGCGCGTCGCGCTTGAGTTCATTCCAGTCGTAGATGATGTCGGATTGGGTGGCGCTCATCGGGACTCCGGGCTGCGGCGGGTCGGACAGACCCTGCCGGTCGCGCAGCATACCACGGGCGATGGCAACGGGGCAGGGGAGAGGCGATGGGCCCTGCACGCCACCCGCATTGACACCACCGCCCGGCCTGCGCAAACTGCCCGGTGGACCCAAAGCGGACCGATTTGGACCGTTTTTGAGCGCACACCGGAGCAGTTGATGGACCTCGACTCCGACCTCGATCTCGACGGCGCCGCCGCCCACTACGACAACGACTACAGCAAGCTCAGCGACGTCGACGAGTTTATCGCCCGCACCCAGGACTACGTCGATGGCAAGCTGGCGGCCGATGCCTATCGCGCCTATCGCCTGACCCGCGGCGTGTACGGCCAGCGCCAGGACGACGTGTTCATGCTGCGCATCAAGATGCCGGGCGGGATCATCCTGCCGCGCCAGTTGCGCACCGTTGCCGAGGTTGTGGACCTCGCGGCCGACCGCTTGGGCCACATCACCACCCGCGAAAACATTCAAATACACCACTTTCCGTTGCCGGACGTCGCCGGGTGGATGCGCAAGCTGGCCGAGGACGGCCTGACCATGACCGAGGCGTGCGGCAACGCGGTCCGCAACATCACCCAAGATCCCTACGCCGGGCTGGCCACCGACGAGGTGTTTGATACGACGCCGTATCTGCAGGCGATTGTGCGGTTCTTCTTGCGCAACCCGCGCGCACAAGGGCTGCCGCGCAAGTTCAAGATCGCGGTTTCGGCATCGCCGGCGGACCGGGGGTACGCGGCCATCCACGACGTGGGACTGGTCGCGGTGCGCGGTGAAGACGGCAAGCCGGCGTTTCGGATGCTGGTTGGCGGCGGTCTGGCGTCGATGCCGCGGTCGGGCCTGGTGGTGCACGAAGCGTGGCCTGCCAACGACGTCTTGACGCCCATGCTCGCGGTCATCGATTTCTTCCAGGCGCACGGCAACCGCAAGATTCGCAGCAAGGCGCGCATCAAGCACGTGCTGCGCAAGATGGGCGACGCCGCGTTTGCCGACAAATACCGGGAATACCTTGAAAACGTCCAAAAGGACCCGCCGCCCGCGCTGGACCTCGACGTGCCCCTGTGGCCGGCGGCGCAGACGTGGCACTACGCCCGGCCGACCGACGACCTGGCGCGCGCATCGGGCTTTGCCGCCTGGGCGGCGACGGCTGTCCGCGAGACGCGGGTGCCGGGCCGGGTGTTTGTGACGGTGCGCATCGACCGCGGCGGCGAGGTGTCGGGCGATCACTTGCGGGCGCTGGCTGACCTGACCGAGCGCTACGGCGAGGGCAAGTTGCACTTCACGCCGCAGCAGAACGCGGTGCTGCGTGCAGTCAAGGTCGAGGAATTGCCAGCTGTCTGGCGCGCGCTCAAAGCGGCGGGACTCGCTCTAGCCGGCGCTGGCACCGTCGCCGACATCACCAGTTGTCCTGGCATCTCGACCTGCAACCTGGGCATCACGTTCTCGCGCAACCTCGCAGACTCATTGGTTGATTTGGTCGGAGCGCGCCCCGATACCGACTTGTCGATCAAGATCAGCGGCTGCCACAACTCGTGCGGGCAGCACCACATCGGCACTTTTGGCTTCTACGGTGCGCTGCGGCGGGTCGACGGCCGGCCGGCACCGCACTACCGGGTGCTGGTGGGTGGCGGCGTCGATCCCAGTGGCGCGACCTTTGGCCGCGACCTCGGGCTGATTCCGGCGCGGCGGGCGCCCGAGGCGGTCAAGCGTCTGCTGGCCTGGGCCGACAACAACAAGGCTGGCGACCAGACGGCCGGCGATCTGCTGCGCACAGCCGATGTCGAGTTGCTACAGCCCGTCATCGCGGACCTGCTTGAGCTCGATGGTGCGACCGCGACGGAACTCGAATTCTGGGACATCGGGGCCACCGAGCCATTTCTGGGAGAGGCGGCGCGCGAAGGCGAGTGCGCGGCGTAGCAGC
>CAXRHS010000714.1:0-2166 GCA_964230235.1 Myxococcota bacterium | reverse complement strand
ACCGCGCCAAACCACCGGGCGTGCGCCACCGCGCCAATCCAAGGTCGGCCAACTGACCCGAGCGCCGCGCACCCGCACCACCTGACGGCCATCCGCCGCGACAGCCATGGTACACGCCAGCAGTGGATTGGCAACCGTGCGCACCGGTCAAATCCGCAGTCGCTGGCGCCTCGTGCCAGCTCGCGCCGCGCTCGTTTTTCGCGCACCCATGCTACCCTGTCGCCGATGGTGCCACCCCCTCCGCTGCCAACCCTGTCGACCCTGCCCGAATTCGCGCGGGCGTGGTTGCGGTGGCGCGCACCGGTGCTGGCCGACACGCTTGAGGTCGCGGAGCGCATCTCCATTTTCGACCGCGCCGGTTCGCTGACCTTCTTTGCGATCCTGGCCGCGGTGCCGTCGCTGTTTGCGGGCTTCAGCGTGCTGGGCTTCGTGCTCGCGGCCGTCGACAGCGCGGGTTCGGCAACCGGCGTCGACCTGCACGTCAAGGGCAAGGCGCTCGCGCAGGTGTCGCTGTGGCTCAATCAGTCGCTGCCGGGCGTGACCTGGAACCCGGCCGATTTCGCCACCGCGATGGTCAAGCACCGCGCCGCGCACGGCATCGTTGGCTTTGTGGCCGCGGTGTGGCTCGGCCTTGGGGTGTTTGGCCGCATCGACGACGCCATCCGCGACATCTTCGGCCGCAAGCGCAGGCACACGGTGCGCGCCACCGGCGTGATGGCGCTGTTGGTGGCGGTGGCGATGGTGCTCGCGTTGCTCATCAACCTGTTCGGACCGTTGCTGATGTGGGGGGTGCACGTCGCCAACACCGCGGTCAAGACGCTGAGCTTTGGCTGGTTGAGCGTCATGGACGCGGTGGCGGCGGCTTCGCAGGCGTTTCCGGTCGCCGTGGTGTTCTACCTGATGGTGCGGTGGTCGGCGCGGCTGCACAGGCGGCGGCGCGCGGCGCTGGTGGGGCTGGGCTTTGGGCTGGTGTGGGCCATCGGCCAGCGGCTGTTCACGCTGTACGTGACCACGGTCGTCAAGATGGATGCGGTCTACGGCGCGTTGACCGGGGTGCTGGCGCTGATGCTGTGGCTTTTTTACGCCAACATTCTTTTCCTTTCGGCGGTGTCGCTTTTGGCGGTACTGGACAAGCGGGCGCGCGAAACCAAGGAATTCTAGCAGTTTTTCGATCATGCCCGTGTGCAATTGGCCGACATGTCGCGCTTTGGGCTAGACTGCCCGCAGGCGGCGCCCACGGCCGCCAACCGGGTGCAGCATGGCGCTTTTGCGCGGCATTGAAACCACGGCCATCGGCAAGACCCGCACCGTGGAGATCGAGTACGAGCGTGGAGGATACGTCGACCGCGCGGGCAAGAAGGTCGAAGTCCTCGATATGTCGTGCTATTCGTGCATGCATGGCTATTTCGTGCTGTCCGCCGACCCCATCGACTACTGCCCGCATTGCGGCCGCCGCGAGGGCACTCCTTGGCCGAGCTACGAAGATGCGCGCTCGTGGGCCCAGCTGCACGAGTGGAAATACATGAAAAAGCTCGGGTTGCTGCCGTTTGGCACCCGCCGATTCGATGGCAGCTGGGTGCTCGGCTTCGCGCGTTCGGCGTCAGCCATCCAGGGCACCGGCAAATTCGCAGATGTGCGCTGCCTTTTGCCGGGCGAGGGCTGAATGGCGGCGACGCCCCCCGAAGTTGCGCGCGCGCGCCGCACCGTCGCGGGGGTGATTGTCATCGGCAACGAAGTCCTGTCGGCCAAAGTCGCCGACGCCAACGGACCGCAGATACTGCAGCGTTTCAGCGAAATCGGCGTGCGCGTGGGCGAACTTGCGGTCCTGGCCGACGACTGCGACCGCATTGCCGCGGTGGTCGCCGATTTTGCGGCGCGCTTCGATCTGGTGGTGACAACCGGCGGAGTCGGGCCGACCCATGACGAGTGCACCTGGCGCGCCGTAGCGCAGGCGTTTGGCGTGCCGATGACCCTGCACAGCGAACTGGCTGGCAAGGTCTCCAGCTACCTGGGCGCGCCGCTGACGCCCGAGCAAGAGCGCCTGGCGACACTGGCGGCAGGCGCGGAACAAGTGCAGGTCGAGGGGCGCTGGCCGCTGTTTCGCATGCGCAACGTCTATGTGCTGCCTGGGGTTCCGGCCCTGGTCGCCCGCAACCTCGTGCAAAT
>CAXRHS010000713.1:0-6562 GCA_964230235.1 Myxococcota bacterium | reverse complement strand
GCGTGCACCACCCGCGGCGACTGCTGCGCCGACTTTGTCGCGGTGTGCAGCCTCAAGATCGGCGCTTCGCAGTGCGGCGACAACAACTGCAACGCCACGGCTGGCGAGACCTGCGAGAACTGCGCGGACTGCAAAGGTCAGTGCGTCAACGCACCGGCCAGCTTTGACCCGCCGTGGCAGGCGCCGTTTGCGCAGGTGCTGTCGATGCCGGCCAAACCGGTCCAGCAAGGCCAGTTTGCGATGTCGGCCTTGGACGAGCTGCTGCCGTCAGAGCCGCCGGTGCCGCTGCAGGGCCTGCTGACCCACTTGCCAGCGCGCGGCATCCGCTTGGGTCCGCCAGCGACGCATGTCACGTTTGGAGCCGCCGCAGCGGGCGGGGCGCTGGTGGACGCGCCGGGCAAACAGGGGCCGTCGCTCGGTCTGGTCAAGGCGACCAGTCCCGCCGCGGCTTCGTTTGGTCGCGCGACGATCACCCTGGCCGAGCCGCTGCCCGCGCTACCCACCTACGCAGAACGGACGCTAGGCGGCCTGTCGCTGGCACTGTGGGTCAAGCTGCCGGCCGATGCGCCCGCCGGCGTGCAGCCGCTGGTATCGATGCGCGGGCCGGGCGCCGCGACCGAAGAGGTGTGCGGTTTCAGTCGCCCGCAAGATGCGACAGTCCAGATCGCGTGCCCCACCAAGGCTGGGGTCAAGCACAAGATCGTAGCGGTCTACGGCTACTACGGGTCGGTCAACAAGCCGCTGGCCAAGCAGTACAAGTACACGAGTTTTCAGGTCCAGCCGTATGTCGGCATCGGCGACTGCGCGCGCTACAAGGAGATGGGACCGACCCACGCCTGTGAATTCAAAGGTATTCAAGACTGGCTGGAGGCCGAGTGCCTGGGCAAGACCGGCTGCGACTTGAACGCCTGGAAAAAGACCAAAGATCCGTGCGTGGCCGACCCGCAGGACCCAGCCATCGTGTCGTCGCTGTTCGTGCGGGCGACTTGCGCGGCGGAAGATCCGCCCGCCAAGGCGGCGCTGGTGGTCGAATCGGCCGCACAAGGTCGCCGCGTGCGGCTGGATGTATCGGGCATGCCGGGCCTGGCCACCAAGTCGGCGCTGACGCCAGGAACCTGGCACCACGTGGCGTTGGCGTTTCGGTCGTACCTCGGGGTCAACCAGGGCGGCGTGACCACGCTCTACCTCGATGGGCACGCAGAAGCGAGCAGCGAGACCGTAACGCTGCCGAGTGTGCACGAACTGTGGGTCGGCGCGATGCAACTCGCCGGACCGCCGCCTGCGGCCGCCAACGTGTCGGGCCAGGTCGTCGCCAGCGCCGCCGATGTCGATGACGTGTTCCTGTATGACCGCGCACTTTCGCAACACGAAGTGCGCGCGCTGTGGAGCAAGCCGGACCGCAGCCTGCTGCGGGTGTGGCCCGAAGCCAACGCGCCGCTCGCGACCAAGGTTGGCAACTGGTGGAACGGCAAAGCACCGACGGCCATCGCCATCGAGGCCGCGCGGATTGCCGGCCCAGGCGCCAACACCAGCGACACCAAAGGCCAGCTGCTGCGGGCCGGCCATGCGGCTCTGCGCCTGGGCACCGGCAGCGCCATGGCGGCATCGACCCACAGCGGCGACCTGGGAGCGCTGGCGTCGTTTACGCTCGCGGGCTGGGTGCGGGTGCCGGGCAAGCTAGCGCCGCTGCAAGGCAAATCGCTGCTGACGCTGGCGCAGGTCGGCAAACCACGGCTTGGTGTGCAGTTGGCCGCAGGATGCAGCGGCGGGCTGCTTGTGGCGGTTGGTCCCGACGGCGCGGCCACGGCTGCGCAACCGTGTGAGCATGGGCTGGCTGCGGACCGCTGGGCTTTCGTCTCGGTCGGGGTACAGGCCGGCACTGCCACGGTGCGCATCGACGGCCACGCGGCGTCGCAAGGCAAGCTCGACAGCCTTTCCGCGCTTTTGGCCCAAGACGTGACCCACCTGACCTTGGAGGCACCGTCGGGCGTCGACCTGGGCTGGGTCGGTCTGTTTGACGGCGCGCTGCCGCTCGACCAGATCCAGCGCTGGCGCTCGCAAGGGCCGGCGGTGTGGCTCGACGGCGGCAAGTGGCAAGACGGCACCACCGCCAAGCTGCGCGACCTCGCGGACTTCGATCTGGCCAACGGCGGTCCGGTGGAGCAGCGCCTGCCGACCGCATGGACGGTAGACGGCAAGGCTGCGAACCTGCCCGTCGGCAACGGACCGCTTTTGCTGACGGCAACGGGTCTCGCCAACACGGCGGTGGCGGTGACCGTGCCCGCCACGGGTCGGTTTGCGCGCGAAACCAACACCGACCCGCGGCCAGTGACCTGGAGCGGCCACCTCAAGCTGCCGTTTGCCACCCTGCCCTGGACCGTGCCGCTCTTGCACCACCGCAAGGCCGACGGCGCCACGGTGTTGGCCAGCCAGCTGCGCTGCCAGGCCATTGCAGGCGCGGCCGCCAGCGTGCGCTGTCGCGTCGAGGGCCAGCGCGCATTTGCCACCGGCACCAAGGCGTGGTCGAGCGCCGAATTCGACGTCGCTGCCAAGTCGGAGAGCTTGCCGGCCAAAGCCGTGGACCTTGACCTCGCGGTCAGCAGCGACGGCGCACAGGTTCAGGTGGCAGTCGGCTCGCGCGTCGACCCGACGTTGCTGGCCAAGGCGCTGCCGGTCGCGGCCGTCGACGGCGTCGAGTTGGTCGCGCTGCCGCCCAAGCTGGCGGTCGATTTTGAGCACTTCGTGGTCGCCGCGCCGACCGGTTCGGGCGCGCCCTCGCCGCAGTGGGCCGAGCTGCGCTGGTACCCGCGCGCCGTCACCGCTGCCGAACTGCGCGGCCTGGTCGCGCGCGACTGCACGGCGACCGAGTGTGCCGGCAAGGTGTGCCTGGTCGGCAGCGGCGCCGGCCTGCCGGCCTGCGGGCCTTGCGCCCCCGGTTCGTACGAAGCCGGCGACAAGATGGGCAACCACTGCATCGCGCAGCACGCGTTCTACGACACGTGCATCAGCGGCGAGCAGTGCGCGACCGGCCTGTGCGTCGGCGGTCGCTGCCAGGCTGCCAGCCAGACGGCGCAGTGTACGGCCGAGTGCGGTGCCAAACACCGCGACTGCGTGCAGCGCACCATCGGCAACGCCAAGGTCTGGGGCTGCGCCGACAGCTGCCACGCTTACTTCACCCCGCCAACCAGCGACAAGCTTGCCGGCACCTGCATCTGGACGCCGACGGTCGAGGGCGGCATGGGCTGCAGCAGCGACGTCGCCTGCAAGTCGGGCCATTGCATCGACAACGACACGCCGTCGTACTCGACCTACGTGTCGGGCAAGGTCGTCGGCGGCAAGTTCTGCGCCCACGCCAGCCCAGACGCATGCACGGCGCTGCACCGCGACGCCCTGGCGCTCAAGGTGGGCGGCTACACCGGCAAGACCACCTACAAGTGCACCGGCTGCAAAAAAGACACCTATGCCGGCACACCCCTGTGGCAAGAGGTGCGCCACCTGATTTCGCTCGACCTGTGCACCAAGGCCTACGACAAGTGCAAGCCGAGCCTGGCCACCCAGTTCCAGCCCGCGTTCACCGATGCCTTCAAAGACGAGGTGACGCTGGATCGCCTCGGCCGCCATTTTCTCGACAAGAAAGCGCCGCTCGAGCCGACCGACATCGCCAAGCTGCGCAAGCTCGGGGTCGGACCGGGCACCATGGCGTTTGTGCTCGGCAGCGAAGAAAACCGCCAGAAATTTCGCGATGACTTCGGCTCGATCGTCTGGCGCAGCTGCCGGCACTGGGACGAAATCGAAGGCGAAGGCAAGGGCTACTACTTCAGTACCGGCAAGACCCACGTCGTCGGCCAGTCGATCAAGCCCAACCCGTTCCACGATCCGGTCGCCAATGGCCTGGTGTGCGTCGGCGTCCAGCAGCCCAACGGCCAGCCATGTCCGCCGCCCGGCAGTGGGGTAGCGGACGACCAGGGCGACGCCTTCTGCGAGAGCGGCTTTTGCGCGCGCGACACCCATGTGTGCGAGAGCGGCTACGCCAGCTATGAAGACACCCAGGCCGTGGCGCGCCAGGACCAGCAGGCGTCGCAAAAGCCCAACTACTTTGGCCCCTTCATCGTGACCCAAAACGCGCGGGCGTCGCTGCAGGTCCGCAAATTCAAGACCAAAGCGCAGGCCGCGGGCGTGTCGACGCTGGCACCCAAGCGCGCGTATTCGCTGGCCTCGTCGGTGTCGAGCGCGGTGTCGCTGTTTGGCTGGCCGTCGGTCGACGTGTCCAAGCTCGACCTGACGCTGCTCGGCCAGATGGACGACAAGGCGGCGCAGTACGTGCCGCACCTGTTCTTGTTCGGCATCGAGCAGCCGCAGGTCAAGTCGCTGGTGCCGCCGGGAACCTGTACGGGACAGCACTGGAAGAACTTTGAGCTGGTCGCCGCCGAGAATTGCCAGGTCAAGCAAAAGGCCAAGACGCTGACGCCGACCGTGCCGCAGGTGACTGTGTGTGCGCCGGCGTTTGAGGGCTGCAAAGCCGACAAGGAAATCAAAGGCCTCAAGATGGGCCCCGCGTGCATCAAGTTCAGCACCTTCGTCGGACCGATTCCGGTGGCGGTCGAGGCCAGCGCGCGCATCGAACTGTGCATGAACATGGGGCTGGCCATCGACGGCGAGACCTTTGAGCCGGCCTTCAAGTCCGGCGGCGAGGTCGACCTGGGCGTCGAGGTCAAGGGCGGCGTCGGGACCAACCAGTTCTTCACTGCGTTTGCCGGGGTCAAGGGCCAATTGTCGCTGCTGCGGATGGCGTTGCCCGTGACCTGGGCGCTCAAGGTCGAGCAAGCCATGGGTCCAGCGCAGACCTACATTGAAGGCCTTTTCAAGGTCAAGTACATGCGGGACATCACGTTCGAGGCGACCATCCTCAAGCTGGCGCTGGCGCTGTTTGCTGAGGTCGGCATCGGGCCGCTCAAGTTCGAGACCGAGTACAAGCTGTACGAATACGGCGGCATCAACCTGGCCGTCGACCTGGGCAGCGCCAACCTGATTGCGCTCAAGCTCGACCTCAAAAACCCGCTGGCTGACCAGTAGGCACACCCATGCGCGAAGCGAAAGAGAAATCTCTGCGACTGGTGCTGCTGGCGGTGGCCATTGCGGTCGTGGGCGCAGTCAGCGCCTGGTGGTGGTCGCACGGTGCAGCGGCGGTGGCCCCGACGGTCGAGGTCAAGACAGCCGCCGGGCAAGCGAGCCAGCAACCGAAGGCGCCGGTTGGCGACCTCAGCCCAGGGACAGCGTTGCCCACGGGGCCCGTGCGGCTGGACGGGCAGTACACCGCGACGTATTCGGTGCGGTACAGCGCCCCCGGTGTGGACGGCAACGAGACGACGGCGACTTTGGCGGTGCGCGGGACGCTGCGGGCCCAACTGCGCAGCGCGGCTGCGCCATCGCGTTGGCTGGCCCTGCGCCTCGACCCCGACACAGTCGCCGGCAACACGGCGATGGCAGCAGCAACTGGTCTGGACGACACCAGCCTGCGGTCGCGCAGTGCGGACGCCTTTGGGGTGTCGCTCGACAGCGACGGTCGGATGGGCGAAGTGCGCTTGGCCGCTGCAACCCCGGCACCGGTACAGGCGTTGCTGGCGGGCGTCGCCTACGCCGCGCAGTTCGTGCGGGCGGCCGACGCGCCGCCGTCCAAGTGGCAGGCCCAAGAGCAGGACGTCCAGGGCGCCTACGCCGCCGACTACGCCAGCCAGGGCCACGGGGCCTACCAGAAATCGTGGCAGGTCGGCGACGCCGCACACCCGGCAGCGGCAGGCGATGCCAGCGGCCGCGTACAGACCAACCGTGTTCAACTGCAAGTTGTCGACCACCGCATCGCTGCCCTGCAGTGCAGCCAGCAGGGCTCGCTCGACCTGGGCGCCTTGGGTGCAGAGCGGTCGGCCGCCCATTTCACCCTGGCGCTTGCCCTGCGCCGCACCGGCGATGGCGATGGGCAGTGGGCGGCCCATGTCGATCCGGCGTCGCTGCTGCGGTTTGACCCGGCGGCCGCGCCACCGGCTGCGACCGCCCAACGTGCCGCACGGCCGGTGGCAGAACTGGTGCGCGCGCTGCAGTCGGCGGGCCCAACGCCGGCACCCGCGGTGCGGGCAACCTTGCGGTCAGAAATCATCGAGGCCCTGGTTGCCCGACCGGCGGCGGCGGCCGAAGTGGACGCTGCCCTGCGCGCGGACGACTTGTCGGAGCCGGCGGAACGGACGCTACTGGAAGCGCTCGCTGGCTCCGGGGTCGCGCCGGCCCAGGCGGTCCTGGTCGGCCTTGCGGTAGACCGCGCGATTGCGGAGGCGCTGCGCGACCGGGCAATTCTGGCGGCGACGCAAGCGACCGCTCCGGGTCCGCAATTCACGAGCGCGTTGCTTGCGGCGGTCGATGCGCAGCAGGGTCCGGTGGCAGGCTCGACCTACGCGGTGGCCGTGGGCGCGGCAGTGCAGCGGTTGTCGCGAACCGATCCCGGGCGCGCACAAGCGCTGGGCGCTGAGCTGGTCCGCAGAGCCGGTGGCGTGCTCGGCGGCGCGGAGCGCCC
>CAXRHS010000712.1:0-10928 GCA_964230235.1 Myxococcota bacterium | reverse complement strand
GTGTGGCGGCAGTACGTGGCACCCGCAATTGCAGACCGCGGTCGCGTGGTCGATCTGGGTTGCGGCCCAGGCGGCCTTTTCGTGCCGCTGCGCCAGCGGCATCCCGACATCGCCATCACCGGTGTCGAGGTGCAACCGGCGATGTTGCGGGAGGCACGCGCGCTGGCGGCGCAAGTCGGCGCCGAGGTGGTCGCGGGCGACCTGAACTTGCCCCTGGCGTTGCCCGACGGTTGTGCCGACGCGGTTGTTCTGGCGCACGTGCTGCACGAACTGCCGTGGCCGGTGCCGCTTTTGCGCGAGGCCTTGCGCATTCTCAAGCCCGGCGGCGCATGCCTGGTGTTCGATTGGGTGCGCCAGCCGTTGCAAAGCTACCTCGACGGCGCAGCGCTCGACGAGAACCTTTTGCAGCACTTTCGCGAGCATTGCCTGTACACGCCGGACGACCTCGCCTTCCTATGCAGCCACGCCGGCTTTGAAGTGCGCGAAGTGATCGGTCGGCGCGGCGGTCGCTATGCGATGGTGGCCCTCGGCAAGCCGACGGCGAACTCCGCGCCATGATCTGGCACGGACCAGTCACCCTCGGGCTCGGTCTTGGGCTGCGCGGACCCCACCTGGCCCAGTGGCTGCGCGATCCGCCCGCCCAAGTGCAGTGGCTTGAAGCCATTACCGACAACTACCTCATCAACCGCGGCTGGCTGCGCCGGACGCTGCTCCGGCTGGCAGAGATTCGGCCGGTGGTGCTGCACGGCGTCGGGCTCAACATCGGCTCGGTCGATTCGCTCGATCGCGCCTATTTGCGTCAGATCAAGCAGTTGGCTGCAGAGGTGCGCGCGCCGTGGGTGTCGGACCACCTGTGCTGGACCGGAGTCGGCGGGTTGCAGTCGCACGATCTGCTGCCGATGCCGTACACGGATGAAGCATTGCGCTGGCTGGTGCAGCGCGTTCGGCAGGTGCAAGACGCCTTGGAGCGGCCGCTGGTGCTCGAGAACCCTTCAAGCTACCTGGCGTTTCAATCGTCGACCTGGACCGAATGGGCCTTTGTCGCCGAGTTGTGCGAGCGCGCCGACTGCGGGCTGCTGCTGGACGTCAACAACGTCCACGTGTCGGCGCACAATCACCGCTACTCGGAGCAGGATTGGCTGGCGGCGGTACCGTGGCACCGGGTGTGGCAGTTGCATGTCGCCGGCCACACCGACTACGCCACCCACAAGCTCGACACGCACATCGGGCCGGTGCCAGAGGCCGTCTGGCGGCTGTATGGGCAAGCGTGGTCGCGCAGCGGTGGGCGCTCGACCCTGCTTGAGTGGGACGATGAAATTCCGGACCTTGCTGTGGCTGCTGCGGAACTGTGCAAGGCCCGAGCGTGGCAAACCGAGCCGTGTGGCGCACCGGACCGACCCGAACGCACCCATCAACTGCCGCGTCTGTCGCGGTTGCCTGCACTGAGCAAGCTTGAAGAAGTCCAGCGCGCGGTGATGGCGCAGATCGCCAGCGGCAAGCCCAATGCCACCGTGCGGCGCGAGGTTTTGGCAACGGACCGGCTGGCGGCGGAGGCCCGCGTGGCGATTCACGCCGACATGTACCGCGTGCGCTTGGATAGTGCGCTGGCTGAGGATTTTCCGAAAACAGCGCAGCTCATGGGCGAGCGGGCGTTTGCCGCTGCGTGTGCTGGTTATCGCAACGCGCATCCGGCGCACCATGGGGCGCTGGAGGCCTACGGAGCGCAGTTTGCCGCCTGGCTGGCCACCCGGGCGGACGGCGTTGCGGATGCCAGCGAACTGGCCCGGCTTGAGTGGGCGGTGGTGCAGACGCGCCTTGCCCCGTTCAGCGAGCCGCTGCCGCCAGACTGGGCCAGCCGCCTGGGCGGCGCTGCGCTGGTCGATTGCTCGCTGCGGTTCGCCGCTGGCGCGCGCGCGATGGCGATCTCGGCCCAGATTCACCAGCACTGGTTTGGCGAGTCGGCGCTGCGGCGCCGCGGGTGCACTGTGCGGCTGTCACCGGCCGGGCGCCATGTTGCCGTGCGGGCCATGGCCCGCCCCGAAGCTGCGCTGTTTCGGCGCTTGAAGGAAGGCTCGTCACTGGGCCGCGCGTGCCAAGCGGTTGCTGCGCGTTCGCCTGGGTGGGCGGCCGCCGTCCATGCGAACCTTGGCGCGTGGCTGCAAGCCTGGGTGACGGATGGCGCAGTGGTCGGCGTCAATCCAGTCGCATGACCTGACTACTTGCACTTGGGCCCATCGGCCTCAAAGGTCGCGCCGCTGGTCCAGGTAATCTTGAAGGTCGCCGAAGCGTCCTGGGTCTGCTTGAGACCGGAAGCGCCGTCGTCAAACTGGAAGCGCCACACGGTATCTGCATCCACCGCCAGCTGCCAGGGCGGCAGGTACTGCTGACCGTAGCGGGCCTTTTTGGACAGCCGCAAGCCGGCGAACGCGGCCGGTTGCTTGCCCAGCGCGCCGGTCGCGAAGTTGCCGAGCAGCAGCGGGCAGGTGGTGCTCCACGCCGTCGTCACGTAGGTAAAGGTGCGCGCCCGCACCCCGTCGACCCACAGCGAGCCTTTGCCCAGGCCGTCGTATTGCAACGCGAAGTGTTGCCACAGCCCAGGTTTCCACACCTGAACCGCTTTGGATGCGACCTGGCTGGTACCGCCCAGTTGGCTGGCGTCCACGCCCTTTGGACCGACCGCCACGAACCACTCTTGTTTGGCGGGCATCGGGCAGTCGCTGCTGCCGGCCACGCCGACGATCAAGGCGTTGCCGGCCGTAGGCAGGGCGTCCAAGCGCACCCAGCCCTCAAACGTCCAGGCTGCGGAGTAGCTCATGACCTGGGTGCCCTTGACCACAGCCGCACCGCTTACGGCGAGGGCCGTGCAGTCGTTGGTCTGGGTGGTGGTGCAGACGCCGCTGCACAGCTTGGGCGGGGGCCCGTTGCTGGCGCCGTTGTCGCACTGCTCGTACTTGGCCTTCTGGCCGTCGCCGCACACCGCTGCACCGCTCGGGCCCAGGCACTGGTCGGCGGCCCACGCGGGCTTGGTCGCCGTTGTCACCGTCGACAGGCCGCTGTCGTCGTAGACCGAATTGGAGCCGGCGGGCTCGTCAAAGTGCCAAAGCCCGCGCGTGGCCATGTCTGGCCAGGGCGCCTTGGGCGGCACGAAGGCGTCAGTGTAGCGTGCGCCCGCCGAGACGCGCACATGGTCGATGGCCCCATTCCACGGGTTGCCCGGCTTGACCACGTCGCCTGCCGCGACACAGCCGCCACCGCCGCCACCAGCGCCGATCCACAGGAACTCCTTGACCGTCAAGCCGTCCAGCGCTTGCTGTGCGCCCGCCGCCGGGCCCAGGTAAGGCGCGCCGTCCACGTAGAGCCGGAATTGACCGCCTTTGCTCCAATTAACCACAGCCGCAACGTGGTACCACTTGCCCAGCTCAATCACCGGGCCAAACAACAGCGGTTCGCCATAGCGGTACATGGCGAACTTTCCGCCGTTGGCCATGACGCTGAACGCACCACAGGTCAGACCCATGATTTCGGAGGCAGCCGCGTTCTGGTCCATCCGCACCCACGCTTCGACGGTGACCTCGCAGCCCGGACAGAACGCATCCGGCGCCCATTTTTCGACCGCCTGGGTCTGCACGACCGCCCCGCCTGTGGTGTTGAAGGCACTCTGGATTCTGCACTGGTCGCAGCCGTCGCAGGGGTTGGCGTTGCCGTCGTCGCAGGCCTCGTAGGTGGCCGCCTTCTTGCCGTCGCCGCACACGGCTACGTCGGGCTGCACGCCGTAGCACTTGTCGGGGCCGACGAGGCCGCTGCCCTGGACCTTGAGCCCGACGCCATAAGGTCCACTGTCGCTGACATCGATGGGGCCGCTCGCCGGCGTCGGGTCGTCAAACAGCCACAGGGCGCGCGTTTCCGCAGTCGCCTCTGGCCGCCGTACTGGGACAAACGCACCGCCGTACAGCGGCGCCTGGCTCACGCGCAGCGCGTCGATGGCGCCGCTAAAGGCCTCCGCCTCGACGTCGGCATAGCGCCGACCAATGACGACAGCGGAACCCGGCGTATCGGCCCGCTGCTTGGTCAAGGTGCCGCTGCCAGCGGGTCCACCGTTGACGAAGAAGCGCACCTGTGTGCCAGTCACGACGACCGCAAGGTGCGACCAGACGGCCTGCTTGAGCGCGCCGGTGCTCGCAATCTGTTCGCCGCCCTCAGGGCCGAGGTGGTAGAAGAACGGCGCGCCCGTGGTCTTGAGGATGCCAATGGTCACCGGCGCAAAGCCGGTCGGGTTGGGTAGCGCGCCCTTGCCGACCAGGGTTTGCGTGACCGCCAGCGTGTCCGGGCGCAGCCACATTTCGACCGTCAAGTCGCCCTCCAACTGCAGGCCGCCCAGCAATTCGCCGGCCTTGGTGGCCGCCGTCGCAAAACCGCTTTTGCCGTCGAGCAGCAGGTGGCCGCGGGTCGCGCAGGCCTCACAGCCGTCGCACGGCAGCGCATTGCCGTCGTCGCATTGTTCGCCCGTGCCCTTGTCGGTGTAGCCATCGCCGCAGCCCTTGGTCTTGCACTGGCCAGCGACGCACCACTTGCTGGTTCCACAACCTGTTGTATTCACGACATTTTTGTGCTCGCAGCCCGTCGGCGCGCACAGGTCCTCGGTGCACGGGTTGCCGTCGTCGCAGTTGAGCTTGATGCCGCCGCACTTGCCGGCAACGCACAAATCCTTGATTGTGCAGGCGTTGCCGTCGTTGCACGGGGTGCTGTCGGCCAGCGTCTGGTGGGTGCAGCCAGTCAACGGATTGCAGCCGTCGGTGGTGCAGGTATCGTTGTCCTCGCACGAAACCGGTGGGCCGCCAGTGCACTTGCCCGCTTTGCACAGGTCCTTGGTGTTGCACAGGTCGCCGTCTTCGCAGTTGGCGCCTTCCAGCGGGTCGGGGATGTGCTTGCAGTTGCCGGTGGCGTTGTCGCACTGGTCCACCGTGCACGCGTTCTTGTCGTCGCAATCTTTCTTGGGGCCGAGCGCGCAGTTGCCGTTCTTGCAGGCGTCGTTGGGTGTGCACGGGTTGTTGTCGTACTCGCAAGCGGCGGTGTTGTTGACCTTGAGGCAGCCGGCCTTGGCGTCGCACTCGTCGGTCGTGCACACGTTGCTGTCGTCACAGTTTTTGGCCTTGCCGGCGGTACACTTGCCCGCCACGCAGGCGTCGCCGACCGTGCACACGCTGCCGTCCGCGTCGCAAGGGCTTTGCTCGTAAGGCGTGCCGTCGAACTTGCACAGGCCGGTTTTGGGATCGCAACTGTCCAGGGTGCATTCGCTTTTGTCGTCGCACACCACTTTCTTGCCCGCGACGCACTGCGAAGTTGCGCAGGTATCACCCTGCGTGCACTTGTTGCCGTCGTCGCAGCTGGCGATGTTGGCGACGTTCTTGCAGCCGGCCTTCGGGTCGCACAGGTCGTCGGTGCACACGTTGTCGTCGTTGCAGTCGATCTTGGCGCCGGCCGTGCACAGACCCGCTTTGCACGCGTCGTCTTTGCTGCACACCGAGTCGTCGGCGTTGCACAGCTTGCCGTCGATCGCGTTCTTGGGGCCGCACTTGCCAGTCGAGGCTTCGCAGACGGTTGAAACGCACACCGTGTCCTTGCTGGTGTCGCATTTGACCAGGGTCTTGGGGTCCACCGTGCACACGTAAGGGGCTTTGGCTTTGTCGCAATACAGGGTTCCGTTGCACAAGTTGCCGTCTTCGTTTGCCTTGCAGTCGGCATCCACGGTGCAGCTGCACACGTTGTCCCCTGGCTTGCACGCGCCTGACGAACATGCGTCGCCATTGGTGCACGGATTGCCATCGTCGCAAGGGCCGGCCTGCGGGCCGTGCGTGCAACCCGTTGCGGCGCTGCACAAGTCGACGGTGCACGGGTTGCCGTCGCCACAGTCCTTGGGTGTGCCGGCGGTACAGACGCCGTCTTTGCACAAATCGCTCAACGTGCACGCATTGAAGTCATCGCACGCCCCGGCCACGGGCGCGTGGGTGCATCCCTTGCCTGCGTCGCAACTGTCTGATGTACAGACATTTTTGTCGTTGCAGTCAATGGTCGCGCCCGCACAATTGCCGTCCTTGCAGACGTCTTTGTCCGTGCACGCCGACTTGTCGTCGCAGTTGGCGGTGTTGGCGGTGTTCTTGCAGCCCTTGCTGGCGCCGTCGCAGACATCGTCCGTGCAAGGGTTGTTGTCGTTGCACAGCCCTTCGTCGGTCGCGCCGTCGCAGTCGTTGTCGATGCCGTCGCACAGTTCGTCGCTGGCCTTGGGCGCCGAGCAAGCTTGCAGTCCGTCTTTGTTGCACTGGCGAAAGCCACTGCAGGTGCCGAGCTCGGCCTTGACCTTGCACGGCGTGGTCAACTGCAGGCTCTTGGCGCGCGCGTCGCAAGGGCAGGCGACCGATCCGTCCGTTTCGGGCTTGCGCATGCACTGCTGGACCGGCGTCCCTTCGATGCTGGTGCCCTTGCCGCAGCCATAGCCGGTTGGACAGTCGCCGTCGCCCGTGCAGGCAAAGCCGCAAAACGCGCCGTTGGCGCCGCCGTAGTCCACGCAGGCCGGGCCCGAGATGCCGAGCGCCTGCTCGCATTGCTTGGTCGCTGAGCACGGCTCGCAAATAAAGCCGTGGCGCGGCACGCACACGTTGACGATGTCGCCGGTCTTGCTGTTGATCTTGGCGCACGCAAAGGCCGCCGGACAACTGCCGTCGCACGAGCCCGCGCAGATCCGCCCTTCCGGCGCGTCCAGACACAAGCCAGTGTCGCATTCCGCGTCGTCCTTGCACGCGCAGTAGGGGCCACCTGGGCATGCGAGTCTGGTCTCGCCGCTGCCGGTATCGACAAGCTGCGGCGCATCGCCACCCGCGGTTTCGATTGGTTCCTGGTCTTCTTCTGTATCGGCCTGAGCTTGCGCGCCCCCGTCGGCGGCAGGCACCGCGTTGTCGCAGCCCAGGACCGCTGCGGACGCGAGGACGAACACGGCGAGCACGGCCACCGCAGCAGGAGAACGCAATTTCATGTTTAGCCTTGTGTGCTGCGCGGGCGCGCCCATGCGTGCAGTCTTGTTGCGCGGTCGGCGCTGTCAAGAACCGCACACGCATTGATGCGAATTCGATTCGCCGTAGCCGGGCGCACGTCAACTATTTGCGCTTGGTCGGACCGTCTATGTCGACTGCGGGCAGGCCATCGGACTTTGCCTGCGCGACCGCGCGCGTCGGCAACGTTGGCCCATCAATGGTCTCGTCCATGTCCAGGGCAGGCAACGGCTGACTGCTTGCAAGCGCTGGCGGAGGTCGCAAAATCGGTAAGGCCGGCAGATCGGCTGTCGTTGCCCCAACCGACTCGGCTTCCTCCGCTGTCTGTGCGGTGAGCTTGCCGTCGCGGACAATGACGACCACTGGCGCAATGCCGTGCGGGTCGGTGTCGTCCTCGAAGCCGCGTGCCGCGGCGGCCGCAGCGCGAACCGGATCGGTGTCGCGCGCTGGTGCTTGCGGCGGCGTTGCTGCCTGGGCCGCCGCTTGCGCAGCGCGTACCTGCGCGCCGACATCGCGCGGAATCTTTTCCGTTGGTTCCTGACTTGACGCCGGTCGGCGCACCACCAGCGGCACACCAGCGGGCGGCGTCAGATCCTCGCGGTTCATCGGGCGGATTTTCTGTGTCTCCGCAAACTTGGGCGCAACGTTGATCCGAATCTCCGGCATCGTCTCCTGGTCAGTCATGCCATTGGAGTCGATATCGGCTTCGTGATCCAGGTCTTCCAGCGACGTGCCGGGGCTGGTGTCCAAGCCCGACAGCGGGGTCATCGGCAAGGTGCGGCGGCTGAACGGCACAAACTTGGGTTGATCCGCGACTTCGATCGCCTTGAGCAACAAGATCGTGACGTTGTCTTTGCCGCCGCCGTCCAGCGCCCGTTGGATGAGGTTGGCGCCGATTTGCTGCAGGTCCGACCCGCCTTCGCGCAGAATCGCGGCGATCTGCTCGTCGTCCACCATGTCGTTCAGGCCGTCGGAGCACAGCAGGTACACGTCGCCATTGCGGTAGTCGGTGATCTGCACGTCGGGTTCAACGTTTTCGCGCAGGCCAACGGCGCGCACGATCACGTTTTTTCCCGCGAACGACTTGATCTGCTGGGCCGACATCGGCCGGGTATTTATGTAGTAGTTGAGCAGGCTGTGGTCGTCGGTCAGTTGCTCGAACTCGCCGTCGCGCAGCCGGTAGATGCGGCTGTCTCCGACGTGGACAAGCCCCAGCCGCTGCGCGCCCGCGTACACGCTGACGATCGTCGTGCCCATGCCCTTGTGCAGCGGATTGGCCTGCGCCTGGATATAGACTTCGCGGTTGGCGGCCCGCACCGCGGCGTCCAAAGCTCTGGCTTCTTCGGACTGCTGAACTGCGCTCTCGGCTGGCCAGCGAAAGTCCGGCCGAAAGCGGTCCATTGCCAAGAAACGCACCACTGCATCCGCAGCAATCTGGCTGGCGATTTCGCCGCTGGCGTGGCCGCCCATGCCGTCGCATACCAGGTAGACGCCCGCATCGGCCGCGACGCGGAAGGCGTCTTCGTTGTTCTTGCGCTCTCGGCCGACATTGGTCTCGCCGTAGTGCACAATCTTGAACATCGACGCCACCTCAGGGCCGCTCAGGGACTCTGGACCGCAAAACGCGCGGGACGGGCTCGCGAAACTGCGCGGGACTGTGCCGGTCGGTCGCGCGAAATCCAGGAGCGTCCGCCGGGCGCGGTGTAGCAGGCAACTGCGCGCGGCGTCAAGACCTGAACCACGGTTTCGCGGCCAATGGCAGCGATTACCTAGTCCATTAGGCCCAGTTGCCGCAGTTCGGCGCTCAAGGCCGCGCGGGTGGCGTCGGTGGCCGTGACCAGCGGCAACCGGCACACGGGCGTCATCAGACCGATGAGGTGCATCGCCAGCTTGGCCGGTTGCGGGTTGGGCTCACTGAACAGCGCTTTGATGAGCGGCAAAAGCGCGACCTGGCCGCGGGCGGCCTTTTCCGTTTCGCCTGCCGAAAAATCGCGCCACAGCGCGGCGGTTCTGGCTGGAGCGACGTTGGACACAACCGAAATGACGCCACGGCCCCCCACCGCGTAGGTGGGCACGCACAGGGCATCTTCTCCCGACAGCACGGCAAAGCCGAATTCGGTCAACCGCACGGTCTCTTGCACCTGCTCCAGCGATCCGGCTGCTTCTTTGAGCGCGACCACGTTGGGATGCCGCGCCAGTTCCGCAACCGTGGCGGGCAGCAGGTTGACGCCAGTGCGGCCCGGCACGTTGTACAGCACGACCGGCACCGTCGAAGCGTCCGCAACGCGCCGGAAATGCGCTTTCATACCGGCCTGGGTCGGCTTGTTGTAATACGGCGTCACCACCAGAACGCCGTCCACGCCCAAGCCGCACGCTTTGCGCGTCGTCTCCAGGGTCTTTGCAGTGCTGTTCGAGCCCACGCCCGCAATGACCGGCGCGCGACCCGCGGCGGCATCGACCACCGTGCCGACCACCGCTTCATATTCCGCATCGGTCAAGGTGGCGGTTTCGCCGGTCGTGCCGCAGGCGACCAGGCCATCGACGCCACCGGCGATTTGCTGCTCGACCAGTCGGCGCAGCGCTGCAAGGTCCAGCGACTGGTCGGCGTCGTCGACAAACGGCGTCACCAGCGCGGTGTGGGTACCGACCGGAACAAAGCGGGCCATGGCGCTCCTAGGCCGCGCGCTCGGCGGCAACCTGAATCAATTCAAGGATCAGAAAGTGGGTGCGATCTTCGCGGCTCTTTCCAGCGCGCGCGCTCGCGGGCAGAAATGCGCTGCAATGCCGAGACCATGGCGTCGCGAACGGCCAACGACGGCTCGCGCTCCAACTGGGCCTCGATGAGCGGCCGCACCCGGCGGTCGTCCAAGTGGCCCAAGGCATGGGCAGCCGCCTCCCGGACCAGCGCATCCTTGTGGGTCAGGTGCGCTTTCAGGTGCGGCAGTGCCTGGACGCCAAAGCCATTGGCCAGCGCCGCCAGCGCCACCCGCAACGCTTCCTGGCTCTCGGGTTGGGCGATGGTGCCCAGCAGGACGGCTTTGCTGCTCGCGTTTGGATAGTACTGCAGCCAACCCAGCGCCCGCATCCGCACGGCGGCAAGGCCGGTCTTGCCGGTCGCAGTTTCGATGAGGATCGCCTGGACGTCCGGGCCGATGCGGCCGAGTTTCTCCGCGTCTACGCTCGGGTGCGGTGCCTGCAAGACCGACATCAGCGCCGACCGCTGCGCTTCGCGCGGCCGAGTCGACTCCGTGGCGAACGCTGCGACCGCGCCGATCTGGCAGACTGCGACGCTGACGGCCACAAACCTAAGCAATCCCATACCAACCTCGATCGGCAACCGCGGTAGATGCGGTCGGCCGTCAGTGTACCGCAACGCGCACGGGGCGAAAATCATGCCTGCCTTCTCGCTTGCCAGCGGACCTTGCGCCACCTAACCTGTCCGGCCCGCGGCCTTCGGGCGGTCCAGCGGCACCGGCAATTTGGCCCGGCGCCCGGCCGATCCGCCGCACAGGATGCGTTGATGTTCCAGAAGTTGCTCGCCAAGGCGTTCGGCACCAAGAACGATCGCGAAATCAAGAAAATCCAGCCGATTGTCGCCCAGATCAACGCGCTTGAGCCGCGCATCAAGCTTTTGGACGACGACGGCCTGCGCGGGATGACCGGCCAGTTCAAGGAGCGGCTGTCGCGCGGCGCCACCCTCGACGACGTGCTGCCGGAGGCGTTTGCGGTGGTGCGCGAAGCTGCGTGGCGCCGGCTGGGTCAGCGCCACTACGACGTCCAACTCATCGGTGGCTACGCGCTGCACAGGGGCACGGTCGCAGAAATGCGCACCGGCGAAGGCAAGACGCTGGTAGCGACGCTGCCGGCGTACCTGAACGCGCTGTC
>CAXRHS010000711.1:0-5153 GCA_964230235.1 Myxococcota bacterium | reverse complement strand
TGCCGGTGAGCGATTCGCTGGTGCTGGCGCCCTACAACGCCGACTACAAGTTTCCGCCGTGGTGGTCCGACACGCTGCGCTATGCGGCCGCTTCGATTACCTATAAGGATCCGCGGTTTTTCGGCAGCGATTTCGGTTTGCGTTGGGTGTTGCCGTCGTTGGTGCACGACTACGCACTGTCGGTCGTCGACACTGACAAGGTGGGCACGTTGGTCGAATTGTCGCGGCGATTTGGCCGGTTGCTGACCGCGGTGTCGCTGGACTATGGCTTTGTGCGCCTGCGCGCCGCCGGCGACCGCGACCGCGATTTTGAGAACGTCGCTGATTTCTGGGGGCTGCGTCAGCAGGTCATGGTCACGCCGAGCCTGAGCTACGACAACACCGACAGCCCGCTCAATCCGCGCCGCGGGGTCTCGCTGCAACTGGCGCTTCCGTACATCAACGGCTACGTCAAGGACAGCACCGACACGGTCGCGCCCTACAAACTCGCCAACATGGTCAAGTGGGAGGGCACCGGCCGCGTGTTCGTGCCGGTGAGCGATTCGCTGGTGCTGGCGATGATGGCCCACGGCGGCTTCATCTACGGCTTTGGCGAGGCCAAGACCGCGCAATTGCCACAGAACGTCACTTTTCGGCTCGGCGGCCAATACCCGCAGTCGCTGTTGCGCGGGTATGCCGACTTTGGCATCCGCCAATACGACGCCAAGGGCAATACGGTGGTGCGCGACGAGAACAACAAGACCAAGCTGGCGCCGTACGCCGAGACCGATCACACGGTCGGCTATGGCAAGGTGGTCGCCAACAGCTCGTTTGAGCTGCGCTTTCCGGTCCTGCGCGACCTCAAGGTCAATGGTGCGTTGTTCTGGGATTTCGGCGCGCTGGCGGACGATGCACTCATGCTCTCGCAGGGCTTGCGCCACGGCCTGGGTGCCAGCATGGTCTGGCTGATGGCGGGGCAGATCCCGCTGCGCGCGGACCTGGCTTTTCCGGTCGGCAAGCGGCGCTGCATCGAGATCGGCCGCAACGAAAAGGGCGAAGTTGCGTGCCTGGAAGAAGAGGGCTTTACCCTCAACGCGGCGCTGATGTATTCATTTTAGCCGACGGTGGCGCCCGGCCTTTTCCGCCACGCAGACCACGCGTCGCGCACCATCTCGTCCAGATCGCAAGTCGGCTGCACGCCCAATTGCGTGTGCAGGCGGGTGACGTCGGCCACCAGCGTGGCAATGTCGCCCGGCCGTCGCAGTGCCTCGACGCGCGGCACGGGCATGCCCAAGACCCGCTCCACCGCGGCGATGACTTCACGCACGCTGGTCCCTACCCCCGACCCCACGTGGACGACGCTGTGGCTGCCGACCGGCGCAGCAAGAGCCCACCGGGCGGCGGCATGAAGCGACGCCACCACATCGCGCATGTGCACGTAGTCGCGCAGACAGGTGCCATCGGGCGTCGGCCAGTCGGTGCCAAACACCCGCAGCGGCGGCAGGTCGCCGACAGCGGCGCGAATCGCCAAAGGAATCAAGTGTGTCTCTGGCTGGTGGCGTTCGGCACAACCGCAGTGAGCGCCAGACACGTTGAAGAAGCGCAGGGCGGCAGAGGCCAGGCCAGTGCGCGCACTGTGAGCGGCCAGGACCTGCTCGGCGCGGTGCTTGCTTTCTCCGTACGGGCTTTCCGGACCCACGCGGGCATCTTCGGCCAGGGTCGCGCGGTCGCCCTGGTCCGACGCCAGCACTGCCGCAGACGACGCCAGCACCAGCGCCGGCACTTGCGCTTGCGCACAGGCGGCCGCGACCACTTCGGTCCCGGTCACGTTGACATGCAGGTACCGGTCGGCGAGGTGCACGGACTCGCCCACTTGGATGAGCGCCGCGAGGTGGAACACCGCGTCCGGTCGATCGCCGCAGACGGCCAACGCACGCTGCAAGGTCGCCGGGTCGGTCACATCGCCCTGCACGAGCGGTACGTCGCCATCCAAGGCGTCGGCAAAGCCGCGCTCCAAGCTGTCGGTGCCGACGACCCGCACGCCGGCCGACCGCAGGGTGCGCACGAGCGTGCTGCCGACAAAGCCGCCGGCGCCGGTAACCAGGGCGGTGTGCAGGGGGTTGCCATTCATGGCGTGCGCTTCTCCGTCTGGCGACACAAAGGCGGTTGCAGACCAGCCTTCGGCGCGGCGGCTTGTAACGCGGAGGCCACAGGCGGTCAACGGCCTGCTTTCTTGCAGCGCTCTGTCCAAGCCTTCCAGTCGGACCGACCGCCGACGGGGCCAAGCGCCGTGTCGCCGCGCGCGGGCAACCAGGGCACCAGCGCTGCCAACCAACCGCACCACTTTGCGGCGTCGGCCGCCGCGATACCTTCGGCCTTCGGCAGGCCTTCGGTCGCCTGTGCCAACGACACCGGCAGCGAGCCGGCAGGCGCGGTGGCGGCGTGCAACGGCGCTTCTTCACTGTGGTGGCCCGCGACCAAGAAGGCATGCACGCGCGCCCTGCGTTCAAGTGGCAGGGGCAGTCCGCGCAACTGCGCTGCGATCCAGGTGTCGGCGGTGCGACCCATGCGGGTGTCGAGACGGCTGACCATCGCCGCCGCGGAACTTGCCGCGAAGAAGTCGCGCGGTGCGGTGTATTCCAAGCGAGGAAACCGCTCTTGCAACGGCGCCGCGAACCCCTGGCAGACCTTGGCCACCGTTTGCGGGCCACAAAGCTGCGCGGCCAGGAATTCATCCAGTGATTTCGGGACGTCTTTGGACGGATGACTGTCCAGGTGCCGAGTCACGCCCGGCGCTGCCAGCGCCGCCGCCGCTGCGGTCGCGTCAAAGGCCATCGGCTCCGCGCTGGCGACCAGCGCCAGGTCGCCGGGATCCATCCGAAACACGGCGACGTGCGGCAACACGCCCTGCAACGTACACAAGATGTCGCGCAGTGCGCTGTCTGCCATTTCGTACGTGTGGATCCATTGGACCAGCACACCGCCGGGACGCAGTCGCTCGCGGACGCGTCCAAAGGATTCCGCGGTGTACAGGTCGGCGATGCCGGCGATCCACGGGTTGCTGGGTTCGGAGACCACCAAATCCAACGACGCGGGCGGCAGCGCCGCCAGCACCTCGCGGGCGTCGGCCACGGTGACCTTGACGCGCGGGTTGCGCAGCACCTTGTCGTTGCTGGCCTCAAAGAACCTGGCCGCTTCGACCACCGCCGCGGACATCTCGACCGCGTTGACCCGCATGTGGTCGTGGCTGGCCAGCGCCGCCGCGGTCTGGCCGGTTCCCAGCCCGATGACCAAGGCATCTTTGGCCTGTGGCCGGACCAGCACGCCCAGGTGGCCGAGCATGACCTGGGTCGCGGCGTCGCCGGTGCCGCCATCTGCCTTGCCGTTGGTGCGAAAGATCACCAGGCCGTCGGCATAGCGGTCGACCGCGATGGTCGCGTCTTTGCCGTCCTTTCGAAACAGCTGGGTGATCTTCTCGACTTCCTTTGCTTCGCGCCGCGCCACTGTCGGGTTTTGCGGGCGCATCCGAAAGAGTCCGCGGGTCAGCGCACCGTCCGCCGGCGGAACCACCAGCAGCGCCAGCAGCACCGTGCCAGCCGCCGACAGTGGCAGCCAACGCTGCGCTTTGCTGGCGGAAACGGCGGCGAGCCCCAGCGACACGGCGGCGCCCAGGCCCAGCATGCGCTCCAACCCGAGCAGCGGCAGCAGCACAAAACCGCCGCCAAGCGCCCCAAGCAGGTTGCCAAGCGTGTTCCAGGTCAACAGCTGCGCGGTTGCGCGGTCGGTGTGGGCGCCGCGAACATGGGCCGCGGCCAAAAGCGCCGGAAACGCCGCGCCAAGGCCAAGCGCCGCCGGCAGCAGGTGCAGCGCGACCCAGCCGCCACCGATGAAAAGCCACAGGCCGTAGTTTTCGGGCACCGGCAACAAGCGGGCCCGGGTCACCGCGAGTTCGACGGCCAAGGGGTTGGCGCGCCACACCAACAGAGCGGTGCCGAGGCCGGCGAGGCCCTGCGAAATGCCGAGCACTTGTGGGGCACTGCGGCCAAGTGCCAGCTGGCGTGTTGCCAGGCCGCTGCCGGCGGCGATGCCGATGATGGTCACGCCGAGCATGTACGCAAAGCTGTAGGTGCTCGCGCCCAAAAGCAGCGAAGCAAGGCGGGTCCAGCCAATTTCGCAGCACAAGGCCACGGCCCCCGTGCAAAACGCGACCGCGAGCAGCGACCGCGGCGCACCGGTGGGTGCGCTTGGTGCAGCGGGTGGGTCATTTACGGTCGAGTCAGCTGCTGGCCGCAACAGCCGCGAAGCGATGCCCGCGACCCCCAAGTTGACAGCGGCGCCCAAGGTCAGGGGCAATTCCAGGCCAAAGGTCTCGACCAACCAGAAGCCAGCCAGCAGCGCGCCGGCCGCCGCGCCCGCCGCGTTGACAGCGTAACAGCGCGACACCAGCGCGACGCTGCCCACTGCGTCGGCGCGCGCAATCCCGTACGACAGGGCAGGCAAGGTGGCGCCCATCATGGTCGCAAGCGGCAAAAGCAGGGTCGCCGCCAGCGCCAGCTTGACCAGCATGTGGCCCACCGAGCCCGGCTCGCTGCCCTGCGCCGCAGTCGCAAACAGGCCGAATGCCAGGTCGGCCACCGCCGGCAGCAGCAACGCCCACAGGCCGATGCCCGCTTCCAGCACCGCGTAGGCCAGCAGCGGGGCGCTCACTTTGGGCAGGACGGTGCGCTGGGCCCGACCCGCCAACAGCGCACCCGCACACAGGCCACCCAGAAAAGTCGCCAGCGTGACGGCCTGCGACGACCCTGAGCTGCCCAAGTGCTGCGCGAGCAGCCGGGCGACCACCACCTCGTAGACCAGACCAGCGGCGCCGGTGGCGAACAGCATGGGCAGCAGCAGGCGGGCGATCACGGCAGGTCCGGGCGCGGCGGCGCCCGGCGGATTGTGGCCGAGGGCGCGGGGGTGTCAACTCGCCGGGTTGAACGATCCCCCCCTTTGTTCAGATAAATGAAAACACTTGCGTTTGTGGCTTCGATGCGCCAGGACTTGGGGTTGCGGCCTTCGCCGGACCCCTGTCGTCCGCCTCACTTGCCGGGCAAAGTTTGAACGCGGTCCGAATGTGACCCCCCCTTATTCAAGTGCATGACAGTTATAGGAATCACTGGCGAGAGACTCCC
>CAXRHS010000710.1:0-2750 GCA_964230235.1 Myxococcota bacterium | reverse complement strand
AGCCCGCCGCCGTATCATGAGTACCGCAAGGCCACTTTTTTTGTGCTGCGCGACCAGCTGCCCAAGGTCCTGCCGGCGCCGATGCGGTTGTCGCCCGTGCCGGATTCTGCGAGGACACCATGAATTGGACTGCCTGGCTTGCGGCGACCGTGCTTGTGGTCGCATGTGCCGAAGTGGGGCCGATCCGGCAACCAAGGCGAGAGCCTCCGGCGTTTGACGCGACCACATACGCTGACCAAGACATTGTCATCGCCGGCGAGCCTGTCTGGGACGCCATGGCCGCGCGAGTGGGCGGCAAGGTCCACGCCGAACACCCAGACGACGGCACGGCCGCGCCAGCTCAAAATCTGGCGTGCAGCGGCACGTCACCCAAGCCCGATGGCACATGCTGTCCGAGCGGCCAGGGGTGGTCCAAGTCGGCGGGTGCGTGCATTGCGGCGGACGCACTGACGTGTGCGGCCGCGGCTTGCGGCCCGCGGTGGTGCTGGGACTGGCGAACCGCCAAAGGTGAACCCTGCGCTGGCCCGAGCGATGCGTGCCGCGCCGAGCCTCGCACCTGCAGCGCAGCGGAACGAGTCGCCCAGGCAGGCTGCCTGGCAGGTAGCTACCCAACGACGACCGGTTGCGCCGCGGTCGGTGCCGCGATTGCACAGCCCGGTGGCACTGTAGTCTCCTCAGGGCAAGCGTTGCCCGCGCAACCCCCAGCGATTCCTCCGGACCTGACCTTGGCCCCGCCGGCCGAGGCAGTGCCGCCACTTTGGTGCCTGGCTACCGACGGCAGCGTGGCCGCCGACTGTGGTGCTGCCAAGGTCGCGTGCCAGGTCGGCCAGGTGATGAATTCGCAGGGGCAGTGCGCCAAGCTAGGCGACTACCTGCCGTCGGTCTGTCCGCCAGGCACTTTGACCGCGAACGGTGCCTGCGCGCCAGACCCGGCGGACTGCGCCGCGGGTCCTTGGCCGACCGCACCTGCCGGTAGCGTCCTGTACGTCAGCAGTGGCGTTTCTGGGCCCGGCACCGGGACCGCGGCGGCGCCCTTTGCGACGCTGCAGCAAGCGCTTGCCGTCGCCAAAGCAGGCACCGCGATCTTGGTGGCCAACGGATCCTACGCGCTGGGTGACTGGGTAGGCGTGGCCCCGGGAGTGACGGTGCGAGGCCGCTGCGCTGCCGGCGTCGTCCTACAGTCCAGTGCGGGCCTGCAGGTCCAGGGCACGCTCGACCGCGTGACTGTCGTGGGAACTGGCGCGGTACCCCTCAACGTCGGCGCTGGCGGCGTTGCCTCCCGGATCGCTGTGGTTGGCGGCAGCCTTGCGGCGGTTGACCTGGGCGGAACGCTGGTGGACGCGTGGGTTTCACCCAACGGTGCGATGGGCATCCGCGTCACCAAAGGCAGCGCTGCCTTGCAGCGGGTGCGCATCGATCAGGCGACCGGACGCGGCCTTGCGGTCTTTGGCGGCGCCACGCTGCAGGCCAAGGACGTCGTCGTCAGCAACACGGGGCTCAGCAAAAGCAACGAGGGCATCGGCCTGTTGGCGGCTGAAGGCAGTCAAGTCAGCGTCGATGGCCTGATTGCCACGGGCCAGGCAACGGCGGGCGTGCTCGCCGCTGACGCCAAGACGCTGTTGCAGTTGCAACGTTTTTCCGTCAGCAACACCTTGCCGCAGTTGGCCAACCAAAGTGGAGGGCAGGGCCTGCTTGCGATTGCTGGTGCCAAGTTGGTCGCCAACCACGGCGCGCTGGCCAACAACCACGGCAGCGGTGTGCTGGCGCATGGTCAAGGCGCGGCGATTGTGGCCGGCAATCTGAGTGTGTCGACTACCTTGGGCAACCCCGATGGCTACACGGGCGATGGCGTGCGGGTGCAAAGCGGCGGGTCGGTTAGCGCGACCAGCGTGTGGATGACGGACAATCGTGCCCACGGCGTGCTCTGTTCGGGGTCGGGCAGCCAGCTCAGCCTGAGCGGTGCGGTGGTCCGCAACACCCAGCCACGGCAGCTGGACGAAAAGGCGGGTCAAGGCATTTGGATTGAGGCAGGCTGCGTCGCCCAACTGCACCAGGTCCGCGCCGCGCAGAACCGCACAGCGGGCCTTGTCATCAGTGGCAACGGCACCCAAGTTACCGGATCGGTCTTGACCATCGACGGCACCTTGGCCCAGAAGGCCGACGGCAAACAGGGATTTGGCGTATTGGTCGCCGACGGTGGACGCTTGACGCTTCAGCGCCTGCTAGTTCACGGCAACCGAACCGTCGGGCTGCAAGTCGAAGGCCAGGGCGCGCAGGTTGCGCTTGGCGACTGGGCCGATGGCAAAGGGGGCGGCCTTGTGCTCACCACTGTGCACCCCGCGCTAGCCAACGGCAAGACGGGGTGGGGTATCTCCGTGGCAGGCGGAGCCAGCCTGCAGGTGCGGCGCATGTTCGTCAGTGGTGCCCGCGAGGCCGCGCTGGCGGTGTCTGGCAAGGGCTCGTCTTTGGCTGTGCGCGACGCATGGCTGGTCGATACCCTGGCTGGACCAATTGGCGAAATGGGGCGCGGCCTTGTCGTCGAGGCCCAGGCCCAGGCCACGGTCGAGCGCCTGGTCGTCTTGCAGGCGCGGCAAGCGGGCGTATCGGTGCAGGGCGCCCAACTGCACGGCGATGACATGTGGATCGCGCACACTCAACCGGATGTGGCGACCGCGGGGCAGCCGGGACCTGGCCAGTACGGCCGCGGCATCACGGTGGCGGGGCAGGCGTCGGTCGAATTGCGGCGACTG
>CAXRHS010000709.1:0-2413 GCA_964230235.1 Myxococcota bacterium | reverse complement strand
CTGACCAGCGGCGGCAAGGCGTTGGGCGCGAGCGGCACCGGTTCGGGCAACACCGCCAGCTTGTCCTCTTCGGGCAGTGGCTTGGCCGCCGGCGCTCGCGCCGTGATGCGCGAAGCGTCTTCCGGCAAGATCGCGACTTCGTCCTTCTCTTTCTTGGCATAGCGCGTCTGGTGGTAGCGCTGCGCCGTTGCCTTGTCTTCGGGGCAGCCATCCTCGTCGCGGATGCCGTTTTTCAGCTCGGGCTCAAACGGGCAGCGGTCCACCTCGTCGAGCACGCCATCGCCGTCGTTGTCCGGGTCTGGGCAGCCGTCGCCATCCTCAAAGCCGTCGACGTCCTCGGCGGCATCTGGGCAGACGTCGTCGGCGCGCAAAAGACCATCGTGGTCGTCGTCGCCAGGTCCGACAAGCGGCGGCAGCGCGTTGTCCGCCAACGCAACAGGCGGCGCCAGCTTGGTCAGCGCCACTTCGTCTGCGTCGGTCACGATGGCTGCGACGGGCTGAGGCACCGGCGGCGGCTTGTCGCTGCGCGCGGCCTTGGGCAGGATGGCCACCTGCTCCTCTTTGCGCTGAACAAACTGAGTCTGGTGCACGCGCTTGGCAATCTCGGGGTCCTCCGGGCAGCCATCTTCATCGCGCACCCCATTGCGGGTTTCTGGCTCGAATGGACAGCGGTCCAGTTCATCTTTGATGTCGTCATCATCCGCGTCATCTTTCGGCTCGATGGGGTCATCCGATCCCCAGGACCAACCCAGCGAGATCGTCGCTTCGTATTCGCGGCTCAGCGGGCTGGACAGCGTGGTATTGCCCGTCCAGTGCACACGACCGTCGATACGCGCGCGCCAGGTGCGGGTCAGCTTCCACAGGACGCCGGCGCCGCCATAGCCGTAGGGGTCGCTGTCCGCAACAAAGCGCACGTTGTCGGCAGCGGACGACCGCATGATGCCGCCGCCAGCCATCGCAAGCACATGCAAGCGGCCGATCGGCAGCCGCAGGACGCCGTGGCCCCGGGCGGTGAGGATGGTCGCATCCTGCGCCCCAAGGTCTACGCTTTGGATGGTCGTGGTGCCTGCGGCGCCTTCCAACTCGAAGCCGAAGAATGCGTGCGGAAACAGGCTGAGACGCAAGCCCGGCAGAACAGTCGCGCCGAAACCGCCGGTCCAGCCCTCGGGTTGACCCAGTTCATTGGTGTTGTTGAACCAGTGGGGGGCGGCGAACAGACTGACGCCCGTCTCGGCCGCATCGGTCTGCCGCGCGCCAAGCAAGGACAGCGCGCTCGCCAAAGCGAGCCACCACACGCAACTGCGGGTGCCGGTGCCTGCCACCATTCGCCCCAAAACCGTCCTGACGGTCCAAGCTGCCCGCCCCTGGTTCAAAAAGGGCGCACAACCGGCGCGGTGCTGGGCCAGATGGGCTTCGGTGTCAATGGTGGCGGGGTGGCGCGGGTGGCGCGGGTGGCGCGGGTGGCGCGGGTGGCGCGGGTGACCCGGGCACCCTCCTATCCGCTGGACAATTGACGACATTGGCCTTCGGACCTACGCTGTGTCCCGCTGTACGGCCTTTGGGGGCGCGGCAAGGATGGCGCAGGCAAGGTGGTGCTGTGGCCGGATTTGGTAGCACTTCTCTTCTTGATGGCCAGTGGTCCTACCGCCGGCACGGCGTGGTTCTTTGCGCGGCCATGCTGGCGACGGCTTTTGCCTGCGGGCAAACGCCGGCCGTCATTGGATCGGTGACTGGACCTGCGATCGACAGCCAGGCAAACGGCGATAGCTCAGCCGACAACGACGATCTGCCTGGAGACACGAGCAGTGTACGCGCGGAAACGCTCGTCGCCGGTGATGATGCACCGCCTTGCGCGGATGCGGCAGACGTCTTGCCCGACATGGCCCCGGCAAACGACAGTGCAGGCGACGCCGCAGATGTGGCAGAAGGACCCAAGGAACTGCCAAATGGGCCGACCGACGTCGCCACCAGCTACTTGCAAGGGCCGCCCACCTCGAACTGCCCCACCTTTGCCCAGCTGTGGCAGACCTCGCAGCCTGCGGGCTTCGTGGCGCTGGCACCTGCAGTCGACGGCGGATTTGCGTTGGCGGGCCACATCGGCGGCGTGGCGTGGGTGGTGCGGGTCAATGCCAAAGGTGAGCCACTTTGGCACAAAGTCATTGGCCAAGGTGCGGTTCGCGACATCGCGGCAATGCCGGACGGCGGTTGGGCGGTCGTCGGAGGGCCGTCCGAAGGGGGGTTCACCGCGCGGTTGGATGACGCCGGCAACGCACTATGGCTCAAGCCATGGCTGGCGCTTGGCGGTCCGCGAAAAGTGCTTGCTTTGCCAAACGGGACGCTGGCCGTCGCGCTTTGGCTGGCAGAGGGCGGCGGGTATGGCGCAGTCGGGCTTGCGCGACTCGACGCTGCCGGC
>CAXRHS010000708.1:0-8744 GCA_964230235.1 Myxococcota bacterium | reverse complement strand
CAGCGAGGTCAATGCGCAGTGTCACCGCATCGAGCGCCGTTGCCGTGCGGCCATCCAGGGCAACGACAACTGGCGCAGTGGCAGCGCCGATGAGGCGGTGGCGACCCGGCGGCCAGGCGGTCCGCGCCACCAAAGCACCTGTCAGCGTGGCCGCAGTTAGCGTCGCGGTTTGGGCTAGCACTACGCGGTCGTTGTCTGCGAAGAAGGCCACATCCTGGACTGCCTCAAGCAAGCTGCCAGCTTGTCGCCCACATTGCCAGCGAATGCCTTCGTCGCCTGAACACGCGACGCAGGCCGCCTTTGGCGCAACGCGCGGCTGACTGCAGGAAAGCGGCACCTCAACTTGTGCGGCAGTGGCGCGCGGCTGCAGGTCAAACCCGGCAAGGACGCCGCGGGCTGTCGGGTGGTCGCGCAACCGCAGCGCCTGCGCGGCCAGACTCTCTGCGGCCGCCCGATCACCCGCATCTGCCAGCGATTGCGCTTGCATTGCAAGGGTTTCAGCAAGCTGGGTTTGGGCCTGCGCATGGGCAAGCGCATGCTCGCGGCGTGCGGAATCGGCCTCGTCGCGCTCGCCGGCGCTGCGCCGCCCACCCCGCGCGACCAGCACCACAACCACCAGCAGCGCAACCGCGGCGACCGTCAAAGGCAACCGAAACGTCGTCAAGAAACGCCGCGCCAGGTCCACGGGAGAATAGCTATGCGCGAGCACGCGGCGGCCACTGGACCAGCGTTCAAGGTCGGCCGCAAGTTCGGTTACCGACGGGTAGCGCGCGGCGGCATCGGGCTCCGTGGCCTTGTTGGCAATCGCGCGCAGTTCTGCGGGCATGTGCGGCCATGCTGCGCTTGGTTGCGCTCGCTCGCCGGAGCGGGCGCGCCGCCACTGGCCATCCACGTCGCGTTCCGCAAAGGGTGGACAGCCGGCAACCACTTCATAGAGGACCGCACCGAGCGCGAACACATCGTCTTGCGGTGTCGCCGAGGCACCGCGGGCGCGCTGAGGGCTCAAGTAGGCCGGACAGCCAGCCAGCGTGGTCGCGCCAGCCGGTGCCAATTCAGTCGCCTTGCCGGCCAGTCCCCAATCGGCTACTTGGGTGTCGCCCAGCTCGCCGATGAGCAGGTTGTCGCTTTTCAGGTCGCGGTGCAGCACGCCGACGCCATGCGCAAACGCTACCGCGCGGCACGCGTCGAGCACATGGGCGACCAGCTTGCAGCGCGCGTCCACCTGGGCGGGCAAGTCCGCTGGCAGGTCCAGCAGGGCTTGTGCGAGGTTGCGACCGCGAACGAGCCGCATGACGTACAAGCCCTGCCCGTCGGGCAGGACCACTACATCGTGGACCGGCACGATGCCCGGGTGTTCCAGCAGCGCGGCCAGGCTCGCCTCGCGCAGCAGCCCATCGACATCGGTTCCCGGCAGTGCCCGCTTGAGCGCCACGTCGCGGCCCAACAGGGTATCGCGGCCGACCCATACTTCGCCCATGCCGCCGCGGCCGAGCAGTTCGCGCAGGGCGTAGCGACCGCCCGATGCTTGCACGACGGCGGCGCTCTCTGGCGGTGCGGGATCGGGGTGCGACCACGCCGGCGCGCTCGACCAGGGCGGCGCTGGCGCAGGGTCGCGGCCGGCGCTCAAGACATGTCCTCCAGCCGATCGTGAGGCAGCAAATGCAGTTCGATGGCCCCCTGGCCGTTTGCCCGCACCAGGCTGGGTCGAATGCCGGCGTGCCGCAGTCGCCGCCGCAGACGCGCCAGGTAGACATCCCAGCGGCGCCGCAGCACATCGCGGTCTTTCTCCTTGGGCCACACCTGGCCGGCTATCGCCTCCCACGGCGCATTGCCGTGCAGGCCGGCCAGCTCCGCGACGATGCGCGCAACTGTGCCATCGAGCGACAGGGTTGGCTGGCCGTCGCGGTGGATGTGCACGACGTCATAGCGGGCGACCAGATGCAGCGGCGGCTGGTGGGCCTCGTCGAGGCGCGTGTCGAGCAAACCGGTACCGGCGACCTTGTCGAGCACGCCCGTGAACGTGCGCCCTGCGATCTCGACGGTCGCGCCCGGCCCGAATGCGCGCGCCGGCTGCCCGCGCACCTGCACCCGCCACCCCTCGGCCGCCAGCCACAGGTGGGCGTCTGCCTCGCCGACGTAGCGGGGCTCAAGCACCGGCCGCGGCGAGACCATGAGCGAACTTGGGTCGCGCAGCGGCTGGCGCGCAAGGCCCGCCCCCTCCAGCGCCAGAACAGCAAGCGGCAGCACGACTTCCAAAACGGTCAGTTCCAGACCCGGGGCCGGCTCGATGACCAGGCCTTCTTCGAGCACCACGTCGCTCTCGACCCTGCCGTCGACGACGAACCGGCCGCGCAGGGCCAGCAGCTTCATCTGCGCCCCGCGCAGGCTGAACAGGCCGTGTGCTTCGCTGATGCGCAGATCGTCCAGGTGCAAAGCAGCGCCGGGCATGCGCCCGAGAATGTCGCCCGGTCCTACCGTTTTTCGACTGGAATCCGCTAGTTGTAGCACTGCCCGCGCAATCACGGTGGCATTGTCGCAAGGCCCGCCGCGGCCGGCAAGGCGTCGTGCAATCCGTGTTGCGCGGGTGTACCCTACCACCCCCGCCAGTTACGGCCCTAGCCGAACGTGCACAAGGAGGCAACCATGAGCAAGATTCTGATTCGCGGCGGCACCGTGGTCACCGCCGAGGCCGAGACCCGCGCCGATGTGCTGGTCGAGGGCGAAAAAGTCGTAGCCGTCGGCGGCCAATTGGACGCGGCCGGCGCGCGTGTCATTGACGCCGGCGGCGCCTACGTACTGCCCGGTGGCATCGACCCGCATACGCACATGGAATTGCCGTTCATGGGCACCGTGGCGTCCGAGGATTTCTTTAGCGGCACATCGGCGGCAGCGGCCGGCGGCACCACCACCATCATCGACTTCGCGATTCCGGCGCCCAAGCAACGCTTGCTCGAGGCCTACCAGACCTGGCGCGGCTGGGCCGAAAAGGCCGCGGCCGATTACACCTTCCATGTCGCGGTCACCTGGTGGGACGAGTCGGTGCACGACGACATGGGCGTCCTGTGCCGCGAGAAAGGCGTCAACAGTTTCAAGCACTTCATGGCCTACAAAGGCGCCATCATGTGCGACGACGAAGTGCTGGTGAACAGCTTCTTGCGGGCCAAAGAACTCGGGGCGCTGTGCACCGTCCACGCGGAGAACGGCGAACTGGTGTTTCGCCTGCAAAAGGCCATCTACGACAAGGGGATTCGCGGTCCGGAGGGTCACCCGCTCAGCCGGCCGCCGATGGTCGAGGGCGAGGCGGCCAACCGCGCGATCCGCATTGCTGAGGCGCTGGGCGTGCCGTTGTACCTCGTGCACAACTCGTGCGAGCCGTCGCTGCAGGCCATCACCCGCGCCAAGCTCGAAGGCCAGCAGGTGTTCGGCGAGGTCTTGAGCCAGCACCTGGTGATCGACGACAGCGTGTACCGGCACCCCGACTGGGACACTGCGGCGCACTACGTGATGAGCCCGCCGTTCCGGCCCAAGGAGCATCAGACGGCGCTGTGGCGCGGCCTGCAATCCGGCATGCTGCAAACGACCGCCACCGACCACTGCTGCTTCTGCACGCCGCAAAAGCGGGCCGGCATCGACGATTTCCGCAAAATCCCCAATGGAACCGGCGGGGTCGAGGACCGGATGGCGGTGCTGTGGACCCACGGCGTGCGCACCGGCCGGCTGAGCCCGAGCCAGTTCGTGGCCGTCACCAGCACCAACACCGCGAAAATCTTCAACCTCTATCCGCAGAAGGGCACCATCGCCCCGGGCAGCGACGCCGACCTCGTGGTCTGGGACCCCAACAAAACCAGGGTCATCAGCAAGGACACCCACCACCAGAACATCGACTTCAACATCTACGAAGGCATGCACACCACCGGCAACCCGGCTGTGACGCTTGTGCGCGGCCATGTTGCGTGGGAGAACGACCAGCTCAAGACCGTTCGTGGCTTTGGGCGCTACGTCAGCCGCCCCTGCTGGGCGCCGTTTTGGGCCGCGCAAAACTTGCGGAATTCATTGGCTGAGCCAACGGCGGTTCGGCGCTGAAACAGACCCCCCCCCCTTTGTTCAGATCAATGAAAACGCGCTGGTTTTTGACGACACCGTGATCAAGGTCCCCGGCCGCCCGGTGTATGCCTGAGAACGGCCCCCCCCTTTGTTCAGACACATGATATTCAGGCGCATTTTGCGAAGCGCCCGCAAGGAAGGCACGCCATGATGAGTTCGCAGGAAATGATTGACCTGTGCAAGCAGCACAGCCTGTTTTCGTGGTCGGCCACCGGCAAGGTGGACCCCTACCCGGTCGCCCGCGCGGAGGGCATCTACCTGTACGGTCCGGAAGGGCAGCGTTGGATCGACTTCAACAGCCAACTGATGAGCGTCAACATCGGCCACGGGCATCCCAAGGTCAAAGAGGCCATCAAGCAGCAACTGGACGAGGTCATTTTCGTGTACCCGGGCATGGCCACCGAGGTGCGCGCAAGGCTGTCCAAGCGGCTGGCAGAGTTGACGCCGGGGGACATCAACACGTTCTTCTATACGCTGGGCGGCGCCGAGGCGCACGAAAACGCCATCAAGGCCGCGCGGTTGTTCAGCGGTCGCCACAAGATTCTGGTGCGCTACCGGGCCTACCACGGCGCGACCCACGGGGCGATTTCGCTGACCGGCGATCCGCGGCGGTGGCCCAACGAGCCCGGCATGGGCGGGGTGGTGCGGGTCATGGACCCCATGCCCTACGACTACAGCTTTGGGACGACCGACGCCGAAATCGTCCGCAACAACCTGACCTATCTCGAAGAGGTGATCCGCTACGAGGGGCCGGACAAGATTGCCGCGATGTTCATCGAGACCGTCACGGGCACCAACGGCATCCTGGTGCCGCCCGACGGCTACCTCAAGGGTCTGCGCGCGTTGCTCGACAAGTACGGAATTCTGCTGGTGTGCGACGAAGTCATGTGCGGCTGGGGGCGCACCGGCAAGGTCTACGCGTTTGAGCACGGCGGCATCGTCCCCGACATCGTCACCATGGCCAAAGGCGTGACCAGCAGCTACCTGCCGCTGGGCGTCATGGGTGTTTCGGATCGCATCGCGGAACACTTTCGCCAAAACGTGTTCTCGGGCGGCTTGACCTACAACGCGCACCCGATGTGCCTTGCCGCTGCGCTCGCCGCCGTCAACGTGATGGTCGAAGAAGACATGGTCGGCAACGCGGCGCGGCTTGAGCCCGTGATGCGCGGCCACATGCAGCGGCTGCAGGCCAAGCACCGCTGCATCCGCGGTCACCGCAACATCGGCCTGTTCGGGTTGCTCGACATCGGCAAGAACAGCCAAGGCGAGCGCCTGGTACCCTATGGCGGCGCGCACCCGGCGATGGCGGCGTATGGCAAGTTCTTGCGCGACAACGGGCTTTTCACGATGCTGCAGTGGAGCACGGTCATGACCAACCCGCCGCTCTGCATCACCGAAGCGCAGTTGGCCGAAGGCTTTGAGATCATCGACCGCGGCTTGGAGATCCTCGACGCCGCTTGGGAAGGGTAGGCGCTTCTAGCCCCGCACCCGCGCCAGTTCGTCCAGCCACGGCGCGACCATCCGCCCGATCAACGTCGTCCGGCCCGGGCCGCGCAGCCAGGCGCCATCGACCGGCCGACCCAGCCGACGCCGCAGCACCGAATCGTAGAGGTGCGCAGCATAGGCCTCGGTGTGCGGAACATCTCCGAGGTGCGCGCTCGGGTCGTCGGCGACGTAGTCTGCGCAAACCTCCGGGCCAAGAGGGTAGAACGCTTGTGGCGGCAGCACATTGCACAGTTGGGTGGTTCGGTTGCCGGTGACGCGTTCGAAAATTCGCGGCCCCAGTTCGTAGAGCGTTCGCGCCTGACCATCGGGTAGTGCAGCAGCCGCTTCGCACAGCGCCTGCGCAAAGGGTGAGCCGGCCTGGGCGCCAAACACCGCATTGTTGCACGCAAGGTCATACAAGCCGGCCACACGCGCAAAGCGGCTGCCCGCGCCCGGTCGCAGCGTCAGCGCGTGCCGCAGGGCCAGAAGCGCACCGGCCCGACCCCAGCGCAGCGGATTGCGCGAGGCGTACAGCGCCGCCGGCAGGCACACATGCTCCAGACCGACAAAGGCGGGCAGCGCCAACAACGGCGCGAATGACCGCAACACCACGGCATCGCAATCGAGGTAGACGCCCCCATGGGCCGCCACAATGCGCAACCGCCACACATCGGCCCGCGCCGCAGGGCTCGCAAGCGTCGAGCACAGGTGGCGCAGTCTGGCTTCCGTCGCGCTTTGCGCCGGGTTGCTGTCCAGTTCGCCCAGGTCACGGACAACCAGGCCGAGATCAGCCAGCGACTGGACGGCGCTGTCCGCCCGCAAGGCCGCGGCGTCGCCCCACAAAAGCACTTCGGCGAATCCGCCGCGCGCCAACGCCGAACGCGCCGCCAACCAGCCGAGGTCCGGTAACCGCGGGCCGAGCCAGACCAGATGTGCGCGGCCGACCATCGCGTTCCGGTCAGTGCCCGCCGTTGGCGTGCGCGGCCATGGCCCGCTGGTACAGCACCAGCCATTTGTCGACGCACGCGGTCCAATCCGCGTTTTGCCGTGCCCAGACCTCGCCCGCTTCGCCCAGCCGGCGCCCCAGCTCCGGGTCCGCGTGCAGCCGGTGGATGGCGTCGCTGAGCGCGCCCTGGTCTCCCTTGGGCACGGTCAGACCGCCGCGCTCGCCGTTCTTGACCACGCCGCCGTAGGCCGCGAGGTTCCAGCAAATGACGGGCACCTGCACCGCCATCAACTCCAGAAAAGTCGACGGAACGCCGTCCGCTTCAGGCAGCGACACTGCCGCCTCTGCCATCGCGTAGAGGGCGGGCAGTTGCTCGTACGGCATGCGCGGCGCCAGGCGCACGCGGTCCTTGACGCCCGAGTGCTTGGCAAGGCCCAGCACCACGCTCAGGTACTCAGCCTCGTGGGGCTTGCCATGCTGCTTGATGAACAGCACGCCGTCCTTGGGCCATTCGCTAAGCGCAAACCCGCGCACGATGCGATCGATGTGGTAGTGCGTCGCCAGTTGTCGCGGGCTGAGCAGCACCCTTTCGGTCGGGCCAATGCCCAACTGCTCGCGCATTTGCGCGGTCTCTGCTTCGACCTTGCGACGGTCAAAGGTGTGCAGATCCACGCCCCAAAACACCTGCTCGCGCGGCGCCGGGTTGGCGCCCATGCTGGCCGCGGCCTTCTTCAACAGGGGCAGGCTGTCGGCCGTGACGGCATGGGCACCTTGCAGCATGCGGTGCACCGACGCCTCGTGGCTCGACGATCGCGCAAACACCTCGCGGTTCAAGTCCGAGCCCCAAGCCGTGACGACACACGCCGGCGCACCGGGCAGCGTCCACACTTCGCGGTGCGGCAGGATGAAGTTGATGTGCACGACGTCCACCCGCGCTTCGCGGGCCTTCTTGTGCAAGTCGCGGTTGCGCAACGGCCCCAGCCAGCGCGGCAGGCTGCTCATCGACTCGGCGGTGGCGCCAAACTCCTCTTTCATCTGCCGAATGATCTTGGGGGCATCCAGCACGATGACCCGGTGGCCGCGCTGGGTCAGCGCCGCGCCCAGTCGCGCCTGCTGCGGCGCCGCCGGGTCGCCGTCGAGCAGCACCGTCAACGGGCGGGTGGTATGCGGGGTAAGCGGCGTCTCGGACATGTCGTGCGGCACCTGGTCGAGCCAACGGGGCGCGTAGTCTAACCGCGCAGGGTTGTGGGTCAAACCGGGGGTTGACGGAACGTTGGGCATTGCGCATGAACCGCGCAGCCCAGGCACAGCCGCGAGTTGACTGGCAAAGTCAAATGCTTGCATCGCATCGCCCGCGGAGGCTGGCAGCCAACGGACGGCGGTAATTTGGTTGGCGTCCTCAGCGCCATGCAAAACAAGTCGATCGACACAAGTGCGGAGCGAAGCGACGAGTCGACTTGCAAAGTCGCGAGCTTGCGACCCACTTGGCAAGCAACGGTCCAACGTCAAAATCGAATAGTTTTTTCACGGGCCCTTACCATGTTACGCTCGCCGCCATGGAACTACACGAAGCCTCCGCAACCCAACTGCAAGACCTGTTGGCAAGGGGGCAGACCAGCTCGCTTGAAGTGGTCGACGCCCTCATCGCCCGCCGCCGGGCGGTCGACGATCGGGTGCGCGCATTCGTGGTGCAGTTGGACGACGCGGCCCGCGAAAAAGCCAGGAAGTGCGACACTGAGCGCCAGACCGGGTCCGCGCAAGGTCTGTTGCACGGTCTGCCGCTGACGATCAAGGAGAACGTCGATGTGCAGGGCCTGGATTCGACCATGGGGCTCACCCACCGCCAAGGCAAGCCGGCGGCGCAAGACGCGGTGACGGTGTCGCTGTTGCGCGACCACAACGCTATCTTCCTCGGCAAGACCAACGTGCCGCAGTTGCTGCTCGCGCAGGAAAGCGAAAACGTCATCTGGGGCATCACCCACAACCCGTGGAATCTCAAGCGCAGTCCGGGGGGCTCATCCGGTGGCGAAGCGGCCGCCATTGCGTCGGGCCAATCTCCGTGCGGCATCGGCACGGACATCGGTGGATCGGTGCGCATTCCGTGCCACTTTGGCGGCATTACCGGGCTCAAGCCCACCGTGGACCGTTGGAGCAACCGCGGTTCGGCGACCGGTATCGCCGGCCAGGAGTTGGTGCGCGCGCAGATGGG
>CAXRHS010000707.1:0-2135 GCA_964230235.1 Myxococcota bacterium | reverse complement strand
GAACCCGATCGCGCTCGCGGACACCAGCACCGGAGGCCTGCCGCCCGCGCGCGCGATCGCCCGTGCCACCGCCGCCGTGCCGAGGGTGCGGCTGTCACGGATCTCGCGCTTGCGCGCCTCGGTCCAGCGGACATCGGCGATCCCGGCGCCCGCCAAGTGCACGATGGCGTCGAGGTCGGCCACCTGCGCAGGGTCCAGGCCGGCATCGGCGTCGGTCGGGTTCCACGGGCGCTGATCGGCGGCCTTGGCGGCGCCACGGACGAAGCGCACCACCTGGTGCCCACCGGTCGACAAGAAGGCGCACAGCTGCTGGCCCCCCAGGCCCTGGGCGCCCGTCACCCCGATCCGCAGCGCGCGCGGGCCAAAGCGTGCCGCGATCTCGGCGTGCCTGGTCAGGTCGGCGCGCGTCCGCTCGTGGCGGAACGCGAACTGGCGCTCGAGCTGGCGGCGCAGGGGGCCCGTCAGCAGCGCCCGCCCCAGCACGCCCAGCGGCTGCTCGAAGGTGATCGCATCGCGCAGGGTCGCGCCACCTGGGCACGGCTCGAAAGTGTGTTCGTGCCGCCAGGAGGCCAGCGGCCCGCGCTCCAGCCGGTCGACGAAGCGGCGCGGCGGGTCGACGCCCTCGTGCAGCGCCTGCAGCGGCAGCGCCAGCGGCCCCTTGTGGATCACGAAGCGGGCGATCGCGCCATCGACCAGCGGTGCGGCCTCGCGGACCACCTCGATGCGCTCCCAGGGCGGGATCAGGCGGGCCACCGCGCCAGGCCTGAAGTGCCACGCGCCAAGCTCCTGGGCGCTGGCGGCGATCGTCGTCGTTCGCTCAAATCGGGTCGGTACCACCATCGCCCCCTTTGTCGCCTCTCCGTACCCTGTTCCAGTTCGCCCTGCGCGTGCGTGACGCGCAAGTGCCAGCATAGGCCGACGTGGGGCGCGCGGCAACCGCGACGCCGCTGCCGTCCGTACCCGTCGCAGTTGTCGTCGACCGCGTTGTTGACGGTCACCCGTGCGACCTTGAAGACCCCGATGGTGGCGTCCCGGTAGGCGGTATAGAGCTTCTTGTCGGGACCAAGCGCCAGGCTCAGCCAGTCGCCGACGTTGTTGGTCGCCTCGATCAGCCAAGGCGCGTCCCAGGCTCCGACACGTCGCTGACCATCCACACGTCGTTGGTCGACACGTTCGTGTAGGCGATGTACACGCAGCCCGCGGGGTTGAGCACGATCGACGCGTAGTTGCCGTCGTTGCTGGTGGACGCGAAGGTCTTGCTGACCCACGAGCCGCCCTTGTTGGTCACGCAGTGCAGCTTGTTGGCCGACTCGTCCTTGTGGGCGATGTGGGCCTTGCCGGCCCCGTCCAGCGCCAGGGAGGCGCCGTAGCCGACGCTGTTGACCGTCTCGGGCACCTCGACCGCTTGCCACACGCCCGCGACCTTCTTGACGTAGTGCAGGTCCCAGCTGGAGGCGTAGGCGCAGGCGACCTGCGGCTGATTTCAGCCCGTCCGCGGCGATGGCGGCGTACACCCCAACGTTGCCGTAGCTGTCCACGCCCTTTCGAAGGGTCCACAGCTTGTAGCCGCCGGCCGCGTAGTTGAGCTTGTTGTTGCTGTCGTCGCGGTAGGTGATGTGCACGGTGCCGTCTCCGTCGACCGCGATGCTGGTGTAGCGGCCGACCGTGCCGGTGGCGTCGAGCACCAGGTCCGGCTGCCACAGACCCCCGGCGGGGCGCCAGGCGGGGCGCAGCGAAGTCGCCGTGGCGTCGTACCAGGCGGCGTGGGTGGTGCCGTCGCTGCCCACCGCGCTGGTCACGTAGTTGCCCTGGTTGTTGGTCGCCTCGACCATGCGCCATCCGTCGCTGCCGCCGTCGCTGGACAGCCGGATCGTCCCGTTCGACGTGCCGGCGCCGGGCTCGGCCCAGGCCTGGTACAGCCTCCCGTCGGGGCCCGTGGCCATCGCGCACCAGCTGGCCAGGCAGTGGGGCGGGTAGGTGCTGTGCACCGCCCGCCAGCAACGGCGGCTCCTGCGCAACGGCGACTTGCCGGCGCGCCAACCACTCGGGACGTGCCCCGGACCCCGCGGCCTGCGCGGCCGGCGCCAAAGGCCTGCCGGCCTCTGGCCTGGGCGGGTGGCCGTTCGGGCCCAGTC
>CAXRHS010000706.1:0-2431 GCA_964230235.1 Myxococcota bacterium | reverse complement strand
CACGGGTTGTTGTCGTCGCAGTTCTTGGGCGTGCCGGCGCACATGCCGTCCAAGCACACGTCACCCGTCGTGCACAGGTTGTCGTCGCTGCAGGTCAGGCCTTGCAGTGGCTGGGCGATGCACCCCTTTTCGGCCACGCAGCTATCCAGGGAGCACGGATTCTTGTCGTCGCAAACCAACGCCGCGCCACTGCAGTTGACCCCTGCGCACTTGTCGGGGCCGGTGCACGCATTGTTGTCGTCGCAGGCGCCGGTTCCCACAGGTTGGTTGTTGCAGCCTTTGCTGACACAGGCGTCCAGGGTGCACGGGTTCTTGTCGTTGCAGTCTTCGTCGCCAAAACACGGGCAGATGATGGTGCCCGGCAAACAGGCGCCGGCGGCGCACGCGTCAAACTTGGTGCAGGCATCGCCGTCGTTGCACGGCGCAGTGTTCGGGGCGTGGGTGCAGCCAAAGACCGGCGCGCAACTGTCGGTCGTGCACGGGTTGCCGTCGTCGCACACTGAAGGCGCCAACGGCGTGCCAGCGCACTTGCCACCCAAGCACAAGTCGCCTTTGGTGCAGGCGTTGTCGTCGGTGCAGGTGGCGGCCACGGGCGCAAACACGCAACCTTTGGCAGCGTTGCAGCTGTCCGCTGTGCACGGGTTCTTGTCGGTGCAGGCCACCGCGGTGCCGGCGCACTTGCCGTTGCTGCACACATCGAACCCGGTGCAGGCGTTGCCGTCGTTGCACGTGGGCCCCGTTAGCAGCGTCCAGACTGTCGGAGCGACGGGGTCGCACACCAGACAAGGCTGGCCGTCGGGCGAGCCGCCGGCAGGCACGCAATTGCCAGCGATCTGGCAGGTGTTGAAAACTTTCTTGGGCTCGCACTTGCCTGCGACGCAGGTATCTTCGGTGCACGGATTGGTGTCGAAGCTACACGGGCCGGCCTGCGGCGTGTGCAGGCAGCCAAAACCGGCGGTGCAACTGTCTTTGGTGCATGGATTGCCATCCTGGCAGTCGAGCGTGCCCGAGCCGGTGCATTCGCCCTTGGCGCAGGTGTCGCCGGTTGTGCAGGGGTCGCCGTCCGTGCAGGTGGCCGCCAGCGGCGTGCTGACACAGCCCAGTTTCGGGTCGCAGGCGATGAGCGCGCAGGCGGTCGTGCCCAAGCACTCGACCGGCTTTCCGCTGCAGACGCCGAGCGCGTCGCAGTGTTCGCCCGATGTACACGAGTCGCCATCGTTGCACGGGCCGTCCGCGACGGTCGACCAGGTGCTGGTGGCCGATTCGGGCAGACACCGCGCGCACGGGTTGGTGGGCGAAACCTCGCCGGCCGCGTAGCAAGTGCCGTCGATTCGGCAGTGTTGCGGCAAAAGCAGCTTGTTGCAGGATCCCTGGTCGTCGCAGACGCCGACCAGACACGGGCCGCTGCCGGACTGACAACTGCCGCCGGCCAGGAAGTTGGCGTGAAAGCACGCTGTATCCAAACAGGTATCGAGTGTGCAGTCGTTGCCGTCGTCGCAAACCAGGCCGGTGGCCTGGCAGCTGCCGGTCTTGCATTGACCTGGCGCAGGGCAGCCGCCGGCGGTGGTGCAGGTTGCCCCATCCGACAACTGAACCGGTGTGCACCGACCTGTCACGCACTGCCAGCGCGCGCACGGCACCTTGTTGAGCGACGCGGTGATGGCGGCCAGTTCGCACTCGGGATCGGATGTGCAGGGCGCAGCTTGCAGCGTATCTGCCGAGACCCCATCCCCACTGACCGTGGCATCGCCACTGCCGCGCGCCACATCTGCAACCGGTGTGGCGCACACGCCCGCGAGGCACAGGCCGCTTGGGCAATCCTTGTTTTCGACACACCCTGCGGTCGGCGTGGCGAGGTTGCCGCACGCTGAAAGCCACAACGCGACCGATGTCAGCGCGGCCAGGGCACGGGCTGACCCAGAGGCTGCGCACAGCGCCCACCAATCGCGCAGCAAGCACCGTGGTGGCGGGATCCGCGTTGGTTGCAAGGAATCGCTCCGGCCGCCGGCGAAAGTGCTGGTCGGGCACCAATAGTATTGCCGTTCCAGTTCTGGCTGTCGATGTGCTCGGTCTGGCAGCAACTGTGACACTGCGCGGCGGACCTTACAGGAGTTTACAAGTGCGGCGGCTCCGCGGGTGCGGGCGGCGTCTCGATTGCCAACGGCGAGGCCGGCTCCGGCGGCAGCGGGGCGACAGAGATGCGGGCGCGCTGCAGCGCTTCGACGTCCTTGACCGTCGCAAGGTGCACATCGATGACCTGACCTGGCCCGACCGGCACGGACACGAATGCGTCGAGGTTGGCAACCAGTTGCACCGCCCAGGTCTTGCGCGCGGTGACAATGCGCAGCGTCGCTGCGGCCCCTTTGGGGCGAGTCGGCTTGCAAGCGGCCAGGTGCAACCGCACGCCGTCCCAGTCGCCGCGGGTCGCTGA
>CAXRHS010000705.1:0-10912 GCA_964230235.1 Myxococcota bacterium | reverse complement strand
GATGGGCGAGCGGATCGCGCGTTTGCCAGTTTGACCTGCCCCTTTTGCTTGCTGGGTGGGTCGCACGCTGGCCGGCGCTTGCCGCCACCGCCCGCCGCAGCTACCGTGCGCCCCCTGCCCGCGCCCGGGCAAACGAGCCCGATGCCGCCCGAAGCCCCCAACGACCTGCGCGCGGAACGCAAGCTGGTGGCCGTCATCGCCGCCGTGCAGTTCGTCAATGTCCTGGACTTCGTCATGGTCATGCCGATGGGCCCCGACTTCGCGGTCGCCCTGGGTATCGACATGTCGCACCTGGGCACGATTGGCGGCGCGTATACCGCCGCAGCGGCCGCGGCCGGCTTGATCGGCAGCACCTTCTTGGACCGCTTCGACCGCCGCAGCGTGCTTTTGTGGTCGATGCTCGGCTTGGGTGTGGGCACGCTGGCCGGCGGTTTTGCCTGGAACCTGCCCACCCTGCTGATCGCGCGGGTGGTGGCCGGTGTGTTTGGCGGCCCGGCGACTTCGGTCGGCATGGCGATCGTGAGCGACTGCGTGCCGTCCGAGCGCCGCGGCCGCGCCATGGGCGCGGTGATGGGTTCGTTCTCAGTGGCCTCGGTGATCGGTATTCCGGCTGGCCTGGAGCTGGCCCGCCAGGGCGGCTGGCGGTTGCCGTTCTTTGTCATCGGCGTGCTGTGCTTCCTGGTCGCGGCGTTGGCCCGCTGGGTGTTGCCCGCCTTGCACGCCCACGTCGCCAGGGCCCGCGAACAACCGGTGCGCTTGGGGCAGGCGTGGGGCATCTTGCTGCGCCGCGACTACTGGTTGTGCTACCTGATGGGCACCTCGGCGGCGATGAGCGCGTTCCTGCTCATCCCCAACCTGAGCGCCTACACCCAATTCAACCTGGGCTTGCCGCGGGCCGAGCTTGGCACGCTGTACCTGTACGGCGGCCTGGCGTCGCTCGCAACCATGTGGGGCACTGGTCGCCTTGTCGATCGTTTTGGCGCGCTCGGCGTAACCGTCGCATCGGTGGCCTTGTTCTTTGCGGTGCTGTGGACTGCGTTTTGGGGCTGGACCGGCGCGGTAGGCGCCGTTTGGGTATTCGTGCCGTTCTTTGTGTCCAACTCCGCGCGCAACGTCGCCTTCAACGCAACGGTCTCCAAGGTGCCAGCCCCGCACGAACGGGCCCGCTTCATGTCGGCGATGTCGGCCGTCCAACACTTTTCTGCCGCGGCAGGGTCCATCCTGTCTGGCACGCTCATCGCCGAGCGCGCCGATCACGGCCTGGACGGCATGCCGGTCGTGGCCGTCGCCGCATTTGCCATTGGCGCGACCTTGCCGGTGTGGCTGGGCCTGGTCGAGCGCCGCTTGCGGGCTGCGGGCGTGGCGGTGGGTCGATCTGGGCCCACCTGACCATTGCCAACCCCCTACAAAATCGGCACACTGCGGCCCCGGTCCGCCGCCGACACGCCGCAGGGTGTGGCTCCCGTCGCGGTCGGCGTCCCCCAAGATTGCGTCCCATTGCGGGCTGTGCCCCGCGCGCCGGATGCGCTGTTGACTGCGCCGCTGAGACCGCGCGCCAAGACTGTGTCGCCATGGAACGTTGCGCCATGCAGTGGGTCGTGCACGATGCCGCCGGTCGCGATCTGGCTGGCGACGCCGACTACATGGATCTGGCGCTGCGCATCGCCCAAGACGCAGGTACCAAAGGCGAAGTGCCAATTGGCGCGGTGGTGGTGCACGAAGGCGAGGTGGTCGCTTTTGCCGCCAACCGGCGCGAGCGCGACCAGGACCCCACTGCCCATGCGGAAATCCTGGCGCTGCGCCAGGCCGGTCAGCGGCTCGGGTCGTGGCGCCTGAACGACTGCACGCTCTACGTCACCTTGGAACCGTGTCCGATGTGCATGGGCGCCGCGATCAACGCGCGTCTGGGACGGCTGGCTTTTGCGTGCCGCGACCCCAAGGCAGGCGCCGCGGTCTCGCTGTACACGCTTGGGCATGACGATCGCCTCAACCACCGGATGATCGTCAGCGAAGGGGTGCGGCGCGACGTCGCCAGCACGCTGCTGTCGCGGTTTTTTGCCGGCTTGCGCGGCAGCGACGCTTCCGAACGCCCGGATCGTGCGGCCTGACGTTGCGCCGCGGCGCTGCCGCGACTATCCTACCGCGCCGCGCTGGGGCTGTGCGCCCCGCTGCCCTTGGTTCGCCCGCACCGCGGACCGTTCAATCCAGCACCGCAATATGGTTGCCGCACCGGCCGCCGTTTTCCGCTTGGACCGCAGCTGCGGCGACCCCACGGAGAGCTGTCCGAGTGGCTGAAGGAGCCTGACTCGAAATCAGGTGTACCGAAAGGTATCGGGGGTTCGAATCCCTCGCTCTCCGCCGGCTGGCCGCGCGCAATCATGCCTCCACAGGGCCGCTTTTGGGTGGGCGCCTGTCGCCGGAGAGATGTCCGAGTGGTTTATGGTGCTCGCTTGGAAAGCGGGTGTACTCCAAAAGGGTACCCGGGGTTCGAATCCCCGTCTCTCCGCCGCGCCCGGTCGCATCCCGACCGCGGCATCGGGAACGCCCCCGCGGGGGCGATTCCACCTGTTCGCCGGCAAGGCCGGCGGCAACAATTCGCTGTGAACCCCGTCAGGCCCGAGAGGGAGCAGCGGTAGCAGTCGGGTTGTGTGCCGCCGGCCCTGCCGGCGAGCGTGTTTTTGGGCCGGGTCACGCCGCGCCGTCCGCCATGGACAGGGGAACCGGTTTGGAGGTCGCCATGGGCTACGTCGTCCTCGCCCGCAAGTACCGGCCGGGTGGCCTGGCCGAGCTGGTCGGTCAAGAACACATCCGGCGCGCGCTGTCGAACGCCCTGGCGATGAAGCGAATTCCCCATGCGCTGCTTTTCTGCGGCGCCCGCGGAACCGGCAAGACCTCGACCGCCCGCATCGTCGCCAAGATGCTCAACTGCGACAGCGGGCCGACCGATACCCCGTGCGGCCACTGTTCGGCGTGCCGCGAGGTGTCCGCTTCCACGAGCGTCGATGTCCAAGAACTGGACGCCGCCAGCAACCGCGGCATCGACGAGATCCGCGAACTGCGCTCGGGGGTGGGCTACGCGCCGCAGCGCGACCGCTACAAGGTCTACATCGTCGACGAAGCGCACATGCTAACCGACGCCGCGGCCAACGCGTTTCTCAAGACCCTGGAAGAACCCCCGCCGCACGTGGTGTTCATCCTGGCCACCACCGACCCGCAAAAGCTGCCGATTACCATCCGCTCGCGCTGCCAGCGCTACGACTTTCGCCGCGTCAAGGCGCAAGACGTGGTCGGTCGACTGGCCACGATTTGCGACGCCGAAGGGATCGGTTACGACCAGGACGCGCTTTTCCTGGTGGCGCGCGAGGGCGATGGCTCGATGCGCGACTCGCTGTCGCTGCTCGACCAGGTGATTGCGTTTGGCGGCGATCGCTTGGACGCCGAGACGGTGGCGGCGTTGCTCGGCGTGGCCGACCGCGGCCGGACCCATCAGCTTTTGCGGGCGTTGTGCACGCGCGACACGGCCGGCGCGCTGCAAGCGCTTGGCGCTGCGCACGACTATGGTCTGGATCTCAAGACCTTGGGGCGCACGCTGGCCATGGAGGCCCGCGATGTCCTGGTGGTGCGCCTCGCCGGCTCCGCCGCCAAGCAGCTGGTCGACCGCAGCGACAGCGAAATCGAAGCGCTGCGCCACCTTGCCGAAGGCACCGGCGATGCCGACCTTGAGCGCTTGAGCCACGTGCTTTTGGAACTGGCAGAAACCGCCGCGACCGCGCGCTATCCGCGGCTGGTTCTGGAACTGGGCGTGGTCCGCATGTGCCGCGCCGCCCACCTGGCCGACCTCAGCGAACTGACCGCGCGCGTCGAGGCGCTGCTGGCGTCCGGGCCGCGGCTGGCGCCTGCGCGACCGGGTGGCACTGGCACCTCGGGATCGCCGATGCCTTCGGGGCCTGGCGCGGGCCGCGCGCTTGGCGGGCCTGGGCCGGGCAGCAACGCTGCGTCGCGGCCGCCGCCTCAGCCGCCAGCGCCGGTGGCGAGCTCCACTGCCGCACTGCCGACTGCCGCGCAGGCCAAGGCGCTGTTGCGGCCGAGTGCGCCGCTGCCGCCGCTTGCGCCCGCCGCCCCAACCCTGACCGACGACGACCTCGGGCGCCTGCAGACCGCCGTGCGCGAGCTATCGGGCAATGCGGCGCACGCCTCCTTGCTCGACAGCGTGGTCATCGCCCGCTGTGGCGGTGGCGAGCTTGACCTCGGCGTCGCCAACGAGTTCTTGTTGCAGCAGGCCTCGCGGCCCGAATTGCTGGAGCTGTTTGGCCGGTCGGCCGCCCACGCTTTTGGCGGATCCTGGCAAGTGCGCGCCGTCCACGATCCGCGTGCCCGCACCGACAGCCGATCGGCCAAGTCCGCGCGCGCCAAAGAACTGCAATTGGCCGCCGCTGAATCTGCGCTGCGCCAGCACCCGGCCGTTCGCGCGGTCGCCACGGTCTTGGATGGCGCCGTGGTTGCCGTCTATCCAGATGGCGCCGATAGCGCAGCGGCAGGGTCATGAGCGACGCCTCGCTGCCGCCAGCGCTCGAACGCCTCGCGCGCTTGCTCGGTCGGTTGCCGGGCGTCGGTGAGCGGTCGGCGCATCGGCTGGCGCTTTTCGGGTTGTCGCAGGGGCCGCAGTACGCCCAGGGCCTGGGCACCGCGCTTGGCGAGCTGCACGATCTGGTGCGGTTTTGCGAACAGTGTCATCACTTTGCGCAGTCGGAACGCTGCGCCATCTGCGCGGACCCGCACCGCGACCCGGCGCTGCTGTGCGTGGTCGAAGACGTGCCGGACCTGCTCGCGATCGAACGAAGCGGCGAATACCGCGGCCTGTACCATGTGCTGGGCGGCGCGCTCGCCCCGTTGCGCGGCGTGGGCCCGCGCGACCTGCACCTGGACGATCTGGTCCGCCGCGTCGATGCGGTGCAGCCGAGCGAAGTCATCGTCGCGACCTCGATTTCGGTTGAAGGCGAGGCCACGGCCAGCTACGTGCAGGGTCAGTTGCGCGGCCGCGAATTGCGCTTGAGCCGCATCGCCAGCGGCGTACCCCAAGGCGCCGAGCTCGAATACCTGGACGGCGCCACCGTCGGCCGGGCCCTGCGGGCGCGCACCGTTTTCGGCCGCGGCTGACGCCCCAAGGCCCCGCAGTCGCGCGAACGCCGTTTTGTTGTTGCCCCAGGGCCGCGGGATCGGCTAGAATGTGCGCAGGGCGTTGCGCCTTTGCACCGCCCGCAGGCGTTCTACTCCGTGACTTTTGTCGTGCCGCCCCCGCCGCCGCACGCCCCCGCGCGCACCGACACGCTGCCTGACTTTCTGGCCATTTGCGCCCTAACCCGTTCAGCCCCGCCAGCCGGGACTGATCGCGGCTGCGGTGCCCTTGTCGCCAGACCCCGCACCGAGTCTGCCGCACTAGGAGCCCACCCATGATGTTTCGCATTGGCGACCGCGCCGTGTACCCCGGTCAGGGCGTGGCAGAAATCACCGCCATCGAATCCAAAGAGATCGCCGGCAACACCGAGATCCTCTACATGCTGCGGGTCATCAACACCAACCGCAAGATCATGATTCCGGTTTCCAAGGTGGCGTCCGTCGGCCTGCGCAAGGTCATCGGCAATGCCGAGGTCGAACGCATCTACCGCGTGCTCAAAGAGCGGACCCAGACCGCCAGCAACCAGACCTGGAACCGCCGCTACCGTGCCTACGTCGACAAGATCAACACGGGCTCGATTTTTGATGTGGCCGAAGTGCTGCGCGACCTGTCAGTGCTCAAGTACAGCAAGGCGCTGAGCTTCGGCGAGCGCAAGATGCTCGACCAGGCCCGCACGCTGCTGGTCAAAGAGCTGTCGGTTGCCCGCTCGCAGGGCGAAGAAGAAGTTGGCCAGGAACTTGACGCCATCTTCGCCGAGCAGCGCCCCGCCGGCGCCGTGCCGGTCGCGGGCTGAGGTTCGCACCACCCGACTGAGTCCGGGCGCTGGCTGGCGAGACTTTGGCTGCTGGCGCTTCAGTGTGCCGAAGCCGCCACGTGCGCTTGATAGGCGGCAGCGTCCATCAGTTCGGCAAACTGCTTGCCGTCGTCGGCGGCGATTCTGGCCATCCAACCGCCCTCGAACGCCTCGCGGTTGACCAGTTCCGGTTCCGCTTGCAGCGCTTCGTTGACCGCGACCACGCGGCCGGCCACCGGTGCGTAGAGTTCGCTGACGCTTTTGGTGGACTCGACGGTGCCAAAGCGCTCGCCGGCTTGCACGGCTGTGCCCACCGCCACCACTTCGACGTAGACCACGCCGCCCAGGTTCTCCTGGGCAAAGTCGGTCACGCCGACCGTGTAGCTGCCGTCGCCTTCGTCGCGGGCCCACTCGTGGTCGTTGGTGTAGCGCAGGTTGCTCGGAATCGCCATGTTGTCCTCCCGGCGCGCGACGGCGCCAGAGTTGGGTTCAGTCGACCGGGTTGCTCGGCAGGGGTTGCACGAACGGAAACGGCACCACCAGCGCCGCCTTGGCCTGCCCGCGCACATCGATCGCCAGCGCAGTGCCCGGCACCGCCAAATCGGCCGGCACGTACGCAAGCGCAATCGGCTTCTTGCAACTGGGCGAGTGGGTGCCGCTCGTGACCTTGCCGACCACCGCACCCTGATGCAGCACCGCATAGTCAGCCCGCGGCACCCCGCGGTCGGTCAATTCCAGGCCCACCAGCTTCTTGCCCGGACCCTGGGCCTGCACCTGCAACAGCGCGTCGCTGCCCACAAAGCCGCCCGCCTTTTTGGGCCGCATCGCCCAGCCGACCCGCGCTTGGTAGCCGTTGGTGTGGTCGTCCAGTTCATGGCCGTACAGCGGATAGCCCATCTCCAGGCGCAAGGTGTCGCGCGCGCCCAGGCCCACCGGCGAAACACCGAGGTCGGCGCCGGCGTCGAGCAGCGCGAACCACAGCGGTTCGGCCTGGCCCGGTGCGCAATAGATCTCAAAGCCGGTTTCGCCGGTGTAGCCGGTGGTTGCCACCAGCAGGTCGCCGCCGCCAAACGGGTGAACGCGGATGCGGTTGCGCGGCAGGCCGATGGCGTCGCCGGGCGCCACCCGCGCCAGCAGCCGCGCCGCATTGGGGCCCTGGACGGCGATTTGCGCGAAGTCGCCCGAGCGGTTGGCGAAGATCTCGGGCTGGCGGGCATGCGCCTGCATGTGCGCAAAGTCTTTGTCGGTATTTGAAGCGTTGACCACCAAAAGGAAGCGGTCCGCGCCCAGGCGATACACATACAGGTCGTCGACCGCGCCGCCATGGTCGTGGCACAGCACCGCGTAGCAGGCATCGCCCTCGGCCAGTTTGCTCACGTCGTTGCTGACCAGGCGGTTGACCTCGGCTTCGGCCGCGGGCCCCTGGACGGTGATCTCGCCCATGTGGCTGACATCGAACAGGCCGACTGCCGAGCGCGTGGCCAGGTGTTCGGCCACCAGGCCGCGACCCTGGTACTGCACCGGCATGTGCCAGCCCGCGAACTCAACCATCTGGCCGCCCAGGCGAACGTGGGCGTCAAAAAGCGGCGTGCGTTGCAGGGTAGTCGGGGCGGCGGTCGGCGGGCTGTCCATCGGCGGGCCTTCGGATCGGCGGATCCGCGGGCGCGGTTTGGCACCAAAAAGGGGCGGTGTCAAGGTTGGCGCGGGCTGGTGGCGCGGGCTGGTGGCGCGGGCTGGCGAACCGCCAGATGACCGCTGGCGCGACCCGGCGCTACAGACTCGGGCCGGCGCCGCGCTTGCCCCTGTAGGTGCACGGCTCCGGCCCTTTGCGGACCCACAGTTCCATTTCCAGCGGCCGCCAGTGCTTGAGCCCTGGGTCGGCATAGACTTTGTCGCGGACGAAGTTCTCAAGCACCGTCGTGCGCTTGGGCAGGTCCTGGGCGGCGAAGTAGCTCTGCGGCGCCGACACGATGAACTTGAGCTTGTCGCGGCAGGTGTCGTCCCAGAACTTCTCGAGCGACACTGCGCCGGTGTTGAAGACTTTGCTGTTGGTGTCCACGTGGTTGCCGGCCATGCGCCGGCCGCTCAGCAGGGCCAGCAGCGGGGCGTAGTCGCTGGCGCCGGTGATCGTCTCGTCCGGCCGGCTGTTGGCGGCGATGTAGGCGGCCATTTCCTCCGCCTTGCTGAACCAGCGCTTCTTGCCCCACAGGTAGTGGTGCATGCCGGTCTCGACGCTGCCGCGGATCCGGTGGTCCTTCCACAGCAGCGCCTGGGTCCAGGTCGACAGCCACGCGGGTCCCGGAGCAGGCAGCCACTCAAACACCAGCCGTTCGCCTGGGCCTTTACCTTCCATTTTCGGGCCCTTGAACTCGCTGGGATAGGCGGCGCGGTTGGCCGCCATGTCCACCGGCATCCAGCACAGGCCAAACGCGGCAGTTGCGACCGCAGCCAGCAGCGCCCGGTTCGATGCGACACCGGTTCCAGCATCGATGGCCTGGCCTGCAATTTCGGCGCTGACCACCACAAAGCCAGCCGCGCAGGTCGCCACAAGCGGCAACACCAGCGCAAAGTAGAAGTCGTAGCGCTCTTTGAACTGACCGAACTCGACCAACAGCGCCAGCGTCAGCGCCCAGACCAGCGCAATCGACAGGGCCGGCGCGTCCCACCACCGGCGCGGATCGAACACGTCCGACCACGCAGCGGTCTTGGGATCGCCCGCCCGGCGGACCCATTGGCGCAGCACCAGCGCCAGTGGCAGACCCAAAGCCAGCCAGTAGTGCGCCGCATGGTGGTACAGCGACACCGCGAAGTCGCGCGCGCCAAGCATGGTGGCAAAGTTGGCGAGGATCGCGGTCGGGCCCTCCGACAGCGGCACAAAGCCCTCGACTTTGGCCTTCTTGGCGAAGTGGTAGGCGTAGACGCCATCGGTGTAGGCGTCGCCAGCCAGCGCCCAGAACGCCAGGTTGATGCCGCCCCACACCACCACAAAGCCAGCCGCCAGCCGCGCAACAGGATGGGCCGCCCAGCCGCGCAGGTCGGTCCACCGGGCTGGCCAAGGCAGCAACAGCACCAGCACCACCGCGGTCAGCCAGCCGCCAAACGCGTAAAAGCCGGTCGCCGCGGCCGCGCCCAGGCAAGCGCCCGCCCACAAGTACGACCGGCGCACCCACAGCAGCCACAGCCCGGCCATCAGCCACGCGGTGGTCAGGTTGACGCCGGTCAGGTTGGTCGAGGCCTGCAAGACTTCGCCGGCCAGCAGGTTGAGCGCCAGCGCCAGCAGAGCGCCCCACGGGCCAAGGGCATGGCGGGCGATGCGCCAGTTGAAGCCGGCGGCGACGGTGGCGGCCACGACTGACAGCAGCTTGCCTATCAAGAAGTGGTAGCCAAACAGCTTGTAGAGCAGCGCCGGCACCGCGATGTGCAGCGGCGGATGCGAAAAGAAGAAATCGCGGTACGGGACCGTGCCCTCGGCCCACAGCCGCGCGGCGTAGTAGTACAGGGCCTCATCGGTCGTCGAATAGCGCAATGCGTTGCACTTGAGCAGTGCCCACGCCGCCAGCAACAACGCCACCGCCCAAGGCTCGGCGGCATGGCCAAGCGCTGCAAAATCTGGCCGTTCACGCGCAGGGCGCGCCAGCAGCGCGTAGACCTGCGCAACGGCTGCCAAGAGGGCACCAGCCTGAGCAGCGACCGCCAGGACACCGCCCTCGCTCGCGGCGCCGACCACGCCCAGACTCACGCCCGCAAGCGCCGACCACGCCCACACGGCTGGCCAGCGCGGCCGCGCACACAGACCGGCCAGCACGGCGGTGGACACCACCGCCAGCACCGCCAGCCACGGCGCGCCGACGACCGCTTCGCCCGCCGGCGCCTGGCCGGCCTGCGCCGCCATCGGCACCTGGCCAAACGCCGCTAGCCACGGCACCCGCGTCTCGCCGGCAAAGCCCACCGGCATCCAGCACAGCAGCCACAGTCCGGAGGCCCCCGCGCCGGCGACCAAACGCGCCAGCGACGACGGTTGCCGCGCCAGCGCCACCAGGCCAGCCGCGGCCAGCGACCCGAACGCCAGCGGCCCCAGCCCATGCAAGCTGGACCGCAGCGGCTCACCCATGCGCGGTGTGGCGTCGAGCGACGAGTAGAGCGTTGCGGCAAGCACCGCCAGCATCGCCGCGCCAACCGACCACACGGCAGCGCGCGGGCCGCGCATCGACCACAGCCCGAGACCAAGACCCAGGACCGCTGCGGCCAAAGCTGCCGCGCCAAGGCCGCCGGCAACGCCCAGCGCCGGCGCGACGGCCGCAACCAAAACGGCCCATCCGGCACCGCCTGCTACGGTAGCAGCGCGGCCGTCGTCCACGATTGCTTCTGACGGCGGTGCCTCTATGGTTTGCGGCGCGGGCGCGTCTTGACCGGTCACGGCGGCTGCGACGTCGCCATTGGGCTGCTGCGGCTCCGGTCCTTTGCGCCCCTTTCGCGCCATTGGCGTCAGCCCCGCGCCGTCGTTGCCGCCATCGCCGCCTCGGCTGCAGCGAACGGATCGGTGTGGCGCGCCACCACGCTAGCGAGCAACTGGCGGCCGGCGTCGCTGTGGTCGAGCCAGCGTTCGGCCGCGTCGCCGGTGACTTCGCGGACCAGCGAGGCCACCACGAAGCGCGCCCGTGCGGCGCGCCGCTCGGCCGCCGCTGGCGAGGCCTGCAAGAAGGCCCGATGATCCGCAATGCGCTCGCCTAGTTCAGTCACGCCTTCGCCGCGGCCGGCCACTGTGCGCACGATCGGTGGCAGCCACGGTGGCATCTGGGTCAGCAGCATCTGCAAACCGCGCAAGTCTGCCACTGTGCGCTCGGCACCGTCGAGGTCGGCCTTGTTGACCACAAAAACGTCGGCAATTTCCAAGATCCCGGCCTTGATCGCCTGAATGTCGTCGCCTAGGCCCGGCACCAGTA
>CAXRHS010000704.1:0-7533 GCA_964230235.1 Myxococcota bacterium | reverse complement strand
GCGCAGCGCGATCGCGCTGTTCCGCTGGCTGCGTGCGATGAACGACTGCCGCCTGACTGGCTGGGCGACTGGGCGGCCCGCTTGCCGGCCTGTCAAGGACCGCGCCGGATTGAGCTTGTCATCGGCCCCGAAGGGGGGCTGAGCGAGGCTGAGCGCCTTGCCCTGGATTGCGCTGGCGCCGAGCGGGTTTGGATCAGTCACAGCGTGCTACGGGCCGAGACGGCGGCGCTGGCGGCAGCCGTGATCGCGCTCGCACCGTTTGCAGCCAAAATTTCAGCCCCCCTCGATTAGCATATGAAATTACTTGACTTTGCACGCGCACTTCCCATCTCGCCCGGGTCCTGCCGGTTGCGTCCGGCCTGCTGCCGTTCCGCGCGGGCGGTCGACAATAATCCGTGCAGTTTCAGTTGATTGCGAAGATGTCCACAAAGCACCAGCTGTCTGTGGATGGGTGTCGATAACTCATTGATCATTTTATTCTTTGACGAATTTCTGTCTTGGACCACACCCGCAAGGGCAGAAAACCATTGCCCGCATGCCACACCTCGGTTACCTTTGCCCGGCGCGCGGGTACGTCTGACCCCTGGTCGCAGCGGCGACCGCCACCGGCTCGCGCAAGAGGCTGATGTGAAAGCCATGTCCCGCGTCCCAAGCCTTGCCGCCACCCCCCGGTGCGCGCGGGTTTCGGTCTTGCGGCTGGTGGGCAGCGCCCTCGCCGCGCTGATGACCTCGCTGTGCGCGCTGCCCGCCGTGGCCGCCGACGGTGCCGACGAGGGCGGCCCGGAAGACAGCCCCATGTGGTCGCCAGAGGCAGTCCGCGACTTCGGCGAGCAGACCCAATGGTGCGAGGCCGATGAGTCCGGCCAGCAGGCGAGCATGCGGCCGCGCGGTTCGCGCCTCGCGGTGCAAATCGGCAAGTATGTTGCTCGTCCCGGCGACACCTTGCGCGCGGTCGCCTACCGCTACTTCTGCTCGCCGTCCCTGCTGGCCGCCGCCAACAAGCTGCCATTCGACACGGGGGCGGACTTTTCGCTCAAGGCCGGTCAGACCTATCAGGTACCGATTGCGCGTGGATCGCCCTCGGGCTTCTCGTCCGGCGAACAACTGACGCCCGGCCCTGGCATCCAGATGACCGCCCACAACATGGACCGCAAGTGGGGCCGGCCGCAGGTGGTCAAGCTTTTGCGCGGCGTGCTGACCGACGTGTTCCGGCGCTGGCCGCAGCGCCACCCCGCAGTTGTCGGTTCGCTGTCGCGTGCGGGCGGCGGACGGCTTGGCCACCACAAGTCGCACCGGTCGGGTCAAGACGTCGACATCGGCTACTACACCTACGCGGCCTCGGTCAAAGACTGGGCCAAGATGCGTCCCGGCGACCTCGACGTCGAGCGCAACTGGTACTTCTTGGACAACCTGGAGCGCACCGGTCACGTTGCCGCGATCTTCATGGCGCCGTCGCTGCAGCGCCGGATCTACGCCTACGCTGCGAGCATCGGCGTCCCCGAGGCGAGATTGCGCGCGATGTTCCAATACGGCCCCAAGGGCCGCGATCCGGGATCGCTCATCCGCAACAAGACCGGCCACCGCGACCACATGCACATTCGCCTGTGGGTACCCGAAGATATGGCCGATGTGCGGGCCGCCCTTGGCGTTTGAGCCCGACCGCCAAGCCCCAGCCAGTTCAGAAAACCGCCGGGTCACCTGCTGCGCAGGTCTGCGTTGCCTTGGCTGCCACCAACCAGTTCTTGATTTGACGTCCGACCCGGCAGGGCAGGGCACTGCCCCGCGCGGCCGAGCGTCGAACGCAGGACTTGCCAATTGCCCGCGGTCCGCGCTGCGGCGCTGCGTGTGGCGGCGTCGCGATCGGCACTGTGCGCTGGTTTGGTCAAGGCCGCTGACCTGCACCTTGCCCGCTTGGCCACTTTGTGGTCAATTGCCGGCGTCTGGAAACGGCGCACCCACCTCGGTCGCCGTCGTCTCCCAGGCCCCGCTCGCGCGCGTGCCCATCTTCGGGTGTGCGTCGCGCGGCCCTCGCCGGTCCAGCCCTGCACAACCGCGGAGTTGCCATGTCGTTCATGACCCAGTTTGAGTTCACCCTGCCGCGCGGCTACGTCGACAAAGACGGCGTCGTGCACAAGAAAGGCGTGATGCGCCTTGCGACCGCCAAAGACGAGATCCTGCCGCTGCAGGATTATCGCGTTCAGAACAACCGTGCCTACCTGGTCATCATCCTGCTGGCGCGCGTCATCGAGCAGGTGGGCGGGCTCAAGTCCATCAACCCGTCGATCATCGAGTCGCTTTTTTCGGTCGACCTGGCGTACCTGCAAGACTTCTACCGCCGCGTCAACGAAGAGGGCTCGGCGATGATCAAGGCCAAGTGCCCCGAGTGCGGCCACTCGTTTGAGGTCGACACCGGAGGTGATCTGGGGGAATCGTAAGCTACCCCCTGGAACGGCTCTACCAGGAGGTAGCGTACATCGCTTACCACTTCCACTGGCCGCTCGACGAGATCCTGCAGATGGAGCACAAAGAGCGCCAACTGTGGGTCAAGGAGATCTCCGAAATCAACAAGGAGATCAATAAGTCGCGCAAGTAAGTTGCCCCCTGGGCTCGGCGGCTTGCGCAGGTCGAGCCACACTGCGGGGTCAGCGCCGTGCGCACGGATCGCGCCAGAGTCCTGATTGTCGGCCACATGCGGCCGTTCAGCGCACGCATCGAGGGAGCTCAACATGGTGGCATTGCGATCGCCTGGCGTGTTCATGGAACGCGGCGTCACCCGGCCGCCCGAACTGGCGCTTTTGCCCAGCGGTATTCCGGTGTTCATGGGGGTGGCCGAGCGCGGTCCGACCAACGAGCCGATTCGCATCTCCAGCCTGGACGAGTTCGTGCGCCACTTTGGCAAGCTGCCGGCCGAGGTCACCCCCACCTACCTCGCCGCAGCCATCGATGGCTTCTTCGTCAACGGCGGCCGCCAGTGCTACGTCATGCGCATCGCGCACCTGTTCGAGCGCAACCCGCGCGACGATGACCGACCGGTTCTTGGCGCCGGCGGCGACCGCCTGGACTTTGCGATCAAGGCGTCGGTGCGCTTGCGCGACGGTGCGCGCCAGAACACCTTGCAGGTTCAGGCGTTGTCCGAAGGGACTTGGGGCAACGCCATCCGGGTGACCGTCCAGCAGCCGCCAGCAACGGTGCAGACGTTCTTGACCGTCGACGGCCAGCCCGACGAATTCGGGGTGATGGTCAAGTCCACGTTCGGGTTTTCGCGCGGCACCCACATCAAGCTCTCGGACGGCAAGCAAGAGGCCTACCGTGTCCTGACCGCCGTCGAAGGCCGCGTGCTGTACTGGTCCGAGCGCGAGCCGCTCGAAACCACGTTCTCGTCGTCGGCCCCCACGCTGGTGGAGCCGGTGGGCTTCGATCTAGTGGTCGAGACGCACAACCACCGCGAAGTGTTTCGCGATCTCAACCTGGCCCGCCAATCGCCGCGCTTCGCCGAGCGCGTCATCAACGGCGTGTCGCAGCTCGTGACCGTCACTGACCTGCAGTCGTCGACGCCAATGCCGCAGCGCTTTCCGGTCGAGATCGCCGGCGCCAAGGTCGACGGCGGCGCGGACGGCCTGTACACGGTCCGGCCCGAAGACTTCGTCGGCATGGACGGCGGCCCAGGTCAACGGTTCGGCCTGTGGGGCATCGCGGAACTGGAAGAAATCGATCTGTTGTGCCTGCCGGACCTGCCGTGGTTCGTGGAAAAAGGCCTGTGGACCGTCAAGGACATGGAGGTCGTGCAGCAAGAGGCGGTCAACGTCTGCGAGTACACGACGGACCGTTTCGCCTTGCTCGATCTGCCGCCGGACACCAACCCGGCCGGCGCGATGCACTGGCGGCGGCTTTTCGACACCTCGTACGCGGCGTTTTACTTTCCCTACCTGCAGCCGCTCGGCCAAACGCGAAAGGTGCCACCTTGCGGCCACATCGCCGGCGTCTACGCCCGCTGCGATCGCGAGATGGGTGTCTACCGCGCCCCAGCCAACGAAACCCTGCACGGCGTGGTCGATCTTGCGTTGTTTCTGCAGCAAGGCGACATCGCGATGCTCAACGGCGAGGGCCTGAACTGCCTGCAGATCTTCGCCCAGCGCGGCATTCGCGTCTGGGGCGCGCGCACCGCCAGCAGTGACACGCAGCTGCGCTTTGTCAACGTGCGCCGCACCATCTTGGCGATCGGTCGGGCCTTGCAGCGCGGCTTGCAGTGGGTCGTGTTCGAGCCCAACAACGAGAACCTCTGGCACGTCGTCCAGCGCGATGTCTCGTTCTTTCTCGACACGTTGTGGAAGCAGGGCTACCTCAACGGCGCGCAGGCCGACCAGGCGTTCATGGTTCGCTGCGACGACGAGGTCAACACCGAGGACACCGTCGAAGATGGCCAGGTGGTGGTCGACGTGTGGCTGGCGCCCCTGCGCCCCGCCGAGTTCGTGGGCGTGCGGGTGGTCCAAGAAATCGAGGCCAGCCCCGATGATCGTGGGGCCTAGACGCCCCAGCGCCGGCGACCCGCCGTGCATTTGGCACGGGCTGTGCATACGATAGCGGCGTGGCCGGGGTCCGGCGTTGGCGCGAAGGTGCGCCGCTCGAGACTCCAGTCCGCCCGACCCGCTCTGGCGGACCGCCCGAAAAGTCGCGTTTGGCGCCCGTCGCCGTGGTTCACCACCCAGCGATCGGATTAGCGCGTCCTTTCTGTTGCTTGCACGAGGTCCACCATGGCGATGATTCCAGCCCCTTCCAGCACTCTGCCGGCGCAAAACCAGCGCTCCGCGTCGCGCGCGACGGTTGCGGCCACCGCCTCGCAGTCCAAGGGTTCGCTTTTCGTCCTGCCCGCGGCGCTGCCCGAGATCGCATCAGACGCCGACGCTGGCGATGACATCGTTGGCATTGCCGCCATGGACGCCCCCAAGTCCAAGGCCAAGGGCCCTGCCAAGCCGTCCAAGCCCGTCAAGCCCACGCCCGGTAAGAAGCCGGCCGCGTCGACCGCCCCCAAGTCCAACACCACGGTGGGCAAGCCCCCCGCCAAGCCCAAGCCCAAGCCTGTGCCGAACATGGCGCCGGGCAAGCACGATCCGGTCGCGCTCAAGGGCTCGGGCAGCGCCAACTCGGCCAGCACCGGCGAAGTGGGCAGCCCCGACGTCGCCTACGCGTTCACCATCGACATCGAGGGCACTGAGTACGGCATGTTCAGCGAAATCGGCGGCATTTCTTGGAAAGCGGAGCCGATTCCCGTGCGCTCGGGCGGTAACAACGAGTACTCGCTCAACATGCGCGGTCCGGGCAAGTTTGAGCCGCTGACGCTCAAGCGCGGCTGGTTTGCCTCCAATTCCGAGTTCTTCCAGTTGCTCAAGGCAGGCTTGCAGGGCTCCAACGCGCCGACGGCGACGGCGGCTGGGCGCTTTTCGTTGACGATCCATTGCCTGGACCGCAAGTACAAGCGCATTGGCGCCTACAACTTCAAGAACTGCTTCTTTGTCGAATACACCGGCCCTGGCTTCAACTCGATGTCGGGTCAGGTCGGCTTTGAGCAGATTCGCGTTGCCTATGACTATTTCCTCTAACAGGCCGGCAAGTAGCCAGGCTCGCTGGGCCCTGTCCCGCGTCGCGGCGGGTCACAGGGCGCTGCGCCCTGGCTCACGTAACCGCCCGGTGGCGACCGCCACCCTGATTGAAGCCACCCTCGAGGTGCCCCGTGGTTGACATCTTGCACAGCGCTCCGGCCGACGGCGATGCCACCGCTATGGTGCCGGCCGAGACCCTGACGCTTCACCGCGATGTGGCTTCGCGCTGGGATGCGGCCGGTCGCCTCGGCGTGTTGTCGCAGTCGCGCGCGCTTGCCGCGGTTGCGGGTCGCCACGATTGGATCAAGGGCCTGAGCGGGCTGGGTGCACTCGGTGGCGGCTTTGGCCCGCAGGCCTGGAACCTCGCGACGCAAATCGCGGTTTCGCCCGAGCTGCTGGCGCGGATGACCACGCAGACCCGGTCGCTGCAAGTTGGCGAACTGGCTGACCTGGTGCAGATCGTCCTCGAAGAACTGGAGTTGGACGGCGAAGGCGCAGAGCTCGAAGCCGAATTCGCCAGTCTGCACCGCGAACTGCAGCAGTCTCAGGCCAAAGCGGCGCCGAGCGCCGCGCGCACGCAACAAGCTGCGCAGCGCCGAGCGGCCAAGGGCGGCGCAGTCGCCAAGGGCAGTGGAACGGCCAAGGGCAACGTGCGGGCCACGCGCACCGTCAGGCCGCAAGCTGCCGTCGGCAAACTCGCCCAGCTGCGCGACCTGCGCCGCCTGGTTCAACAGCTTCGCGCGACCGCTATTTCTGCAGATGAAGCGGCATCGTTTACGCCCGGCCGCCTGCCAGAACTGGCCGGCGCGGCCGCGCAAGATGGGGTCCAGCAACCCCACCCGCCCACCCTGTCGGGGTTGCCAGTCCCCGCTGAGTCGGCCGCGTCCAGCGCAGGGACCGCAGACAGTCGCACGGAGCAGTTCACACGCGCTGCCTTGCGCGCGCTCCACCCGGCGGGCGCGATCAGTGGCGGCCAAGCCCGTGCAGACCTCGGCGGAGCGAGTCGCGCGCCCGGCCGCCGCCCGGCCTTGGCCAGCCTGCTGGCGCGGCCCGCCCGTTTGGGCACCGACACCGCCGCGCACCCCCTGTGGACACTGGGCGAGACGAGTCTGGCGGCGCGCGCGCCGCGCGCGTTGCGGTGGGCCGAAGCAAGCGCCGATCGCGCGGTGCTTGAAACAGCCGCAGAAGCAGAACTGTTTGCTTCCGGCGAGGCGGTGCAGCAAGCGGCAGGGGCTGGTCTCGGCGCGCGTTCGCGCACGCCAACCACTGCAACCCCGGCCGGGCGGCCGTCAGGCGCGCGCGTCGGCGCGACCCTGTCCGACCGATCGGCTGCGGGCTCTGCACAGACCCATGTTGGTTCCGCGGCGACCTTTGGTGGTGCTGCGTTGACCCAGGGTGGTTCGCCGCTTCCCCATCGTGCTGCCGCCGCGATCTGGCGCGCCAGTCAGGTCAGTCCCGCAACGCGCGCGACCGGCGCAGCGCCACAACCCGCCGTTGCGGCGGCCCAGCGCGGACAACCAGGGGTCAATGCGGGCGTTTCCCCGGTAGCGTCGGGTACCTATCCGGAGGCTGCGCAGGCGGCCGGTGGATCGGTTGCCTTGACTGCGCTGCGTGCTGCGGCCGTGCGCGCCCGCCAGATCGTGGCTCGCGCAGAAGCTGCGGCGCGATTTGGCGCCGTTGCCGAGGCCGCGCCGCTTTCGCACTGGCAGCGCTACTTCCAAGCGGCCGATGCGGCGCAGACAGGCTCTTCCCCCAGCAGCGGCCCCGCAGCAGGTGCCGCGCGTGCATTCGCGCCTGGGCTGGCGGCCGCCGGTTGGCAAGATGCTGTTGCCCCGGCCTCCATCGGTGGCGGTCGGGTCCACGCTGCCCGCGCGGTCGAGCCGCAGGCGGCGGGTGCCGCGCGCATTGAGGCGGCGGCTGGCGACCTTGTCGCCAT
>CAXRHS010000703.1:0-3071 GCA_964230235.1 Myxococcota bacterium | reverse complement strand
CGTCGTCGGGCAGCAGCGCCCCTTGGGCGTCCGCCACGGCGCCGTAGCGCGTCTGGTGGTAGCGGCGCACCTCTGCGGGGTCCTCCGGACAGCCGTCGTCGTCGCGCACCCCGTTGACCAGTTCTGCTTCGCGCGGACACTGGTCGGCTTGGTCGTCCAGGCCGTCGCCGTCGTCGTCCAAATCCGGGCAGCCATCGGTATCTTCAAAACCGTCGCGGTCTTCGGCGGCGTCCGGGCAGGCGTCGTCTTTGCGGTCCAAGCCGTCGCGGTCGTCATCCCCCGGGCCGACCAGCGGCGGCAGGGTGCGCTCGGCAAGCGGTTCCGGTGGCGCCAGCGGATCTTCGCTGGGCGTCGCCGCCTCTGCCAGGCGGTCGCCGCGGAGTTCGCGCGGCAGCACCCCCAATTGAGCGCCGTCGCGCGGCAGGTAGCGGGTGCGGTGGACACGTTTGGCAATGTCGTGGTGTTCCGGACAGCCGTCGTTGTCGCGGACGCCGTTGCGCGACTCCGCCTCCAGCGGGCACTGGTCTTCGGCGTCGCTGACGCCATCGCCGTCGGCGTCGCCGGCCGGCGCGGTTGGCGTCGGCGCCGCAATCGCAGGTGACGACCGCCAGGCCACCGACAGCACTGCGCTGAATTCGCTCGAAAAAGGGCTGCCGTACACGCTGCTGGCGGTGAGGTGATAGCGCCCGTCGGCGCGCACCACCAGCCTGCCCGCGAGCCGGTAGTCCAGGGCCATGCCTGCATAGCCAAAGCCGTCGGTGTCGCTGCCGTAGATGACCCTATCCGGGGCCAGCGTGCGCATCCACCCGGCGCCAGCCAGTGCGCTGACGCCCAGGGGGCCGAGCCCCAGCCGGCCGATGGCGTGGCCGCGCAAGGTCACGATTCCAATGGATTGCTTGCCATGCCAGACGCTGTTGAGGGTGGCGGGGCCGGCTGCGCCTTCCAGTTCCAGGCCCAGCGAGGACCACGGATGGACGCCCACCCGCGCACCATACAGCCATGCCTGACCCAGGGCACCCGTGCCGTCTTCTGGCTGAGCCAACTCGTTCTTGGGATTGAAGAAATGCGGGGCGACCACCGCCCCCGCTTCGATGTCGCTGGCGCGCGCCGATGGTGCGGCCAGCCAGTTGGCAATGGCGAGCGTGAGGACGAGACTGACGGATTGGCGCCTACTTGGCCGACACAACAACATCATCCAAAAAGACCCCCGGGTGATTGTTGCCGAGGGCATCGACGCTGTCAAAGCGCAACCGCAGGGTCACCTTCTTGCCTGCGAACTTGTTGGCGTCGAACACGTGCCGGACCCAGGTCTTGAGCTTGTCCTTGTTGACGACCCAGGTGGTGGTGCCATTGGTATTGCACTGATTGGCGCCAATGTTGCAGGTCATGTTGGCGGCGCAAGCGCAGCCTGAGAAAGCATCAGACGACAGTTGCACGAAAAGGCGGTCGACGTTCTGGCAGTTGCTGCCGCCGAAACACTGGCCCGGCCCCTCGATGTCCTGATAGGCCCACAAGCCAATGAAAGCATTCTTATATGGCCCGAGGTCGATCGTTTGTCCCCAGGTCGCACTGCCTGCAGTCGCCTGGTTCGAACTCGCGCTGGTGCCGGGCACGTAGTCCACGCCATCGTTGAAGTTCAGGGTGCAGGTCCCGGTCTTGGCTTTGACTCCGCCTGGCGTCTGGTCCACGGCCCATGCCACGGTCGGGTTGCTGGAGGCAAAGGTCCAGTTCTTGTTGCCGCACGCCATCGGGTCGCTGACCACCTCGGTGGCTGTGCACAACGTGCCGAAAGCGCAACTGGGGTCTTCGCAGTCCACTTTGCCGTTGCCGTCGTTGTCCAGGCCGTCGCCGCACACCGACTCGGGCTGCACCGTGGCCTGCATCACGAAGTTGTCGACAAAGATACCGGCGCCCAGGTTGCCTTGGTCGGTCGTCAACCATGCAAATGGCAGATTGACGCTGTAATCCACCACCACCTTGAGGCCCTTGGCCTGCGGCATGTCGATCTTGTAGCCGTTCTTCCACTTTTTGATGTCGCCGTTGGTCACCGGCAGCACCCAACTGGCCAGTTCGACGCCAGTCGCGGCGTTGCGCAACGTCACCTTTGGCGAGTCCCAGCCCTGGAACTGGCCACTGGGAATGTCGACGTCGTAGTAGATGTCCATTACCAGCGACGGCAAGAACGACGGCACCGTCGAAAAATCGAGCACCGGCGAGGTCGCCGTGCCCTTTGGCAGCTGACACTGGTTGCCTAGCGGGTCGCAGTGGTCGGTACCGTCGTTGAAGTTGAGCGTGCAGCCCTTGTTGCCCTGGTCTGGCACTTGCGGTGTCTGGTCGACCGCCCACACCACCTTGCGCGGTTGACCGCCCGATTGCGGGGCCGGCACGTCGATCTTGAAGCCGCTGTCCTTGCCGCAGTCGAAGCTGCTCGAAAAGATCGTGCACGGAACCGTGGCAAGACAGGCCCCCAGCTTGCAAGCGCTGGCGGCGGTGCATGCGATGCCGTCGTCGCACGCACTGCCGTCGGCGATTGGGGTGTGGCTGCACACGCCGGTCTTGGTGTCGCAGGCGTCGTTGCTGCACGGATTGTCGTCGTCGCACTTGGGCTTGTTGCCAGGCTTGCACGCGCCGGCCGCGCAGACACCGCCGGTGGTGCACAAGTCCTGGCCACCACACGCGGCGGTGTTGTCGGTGGTCGTGCAAGCGCCGGTCTTGGGGTCGCAAGCGTCGTCGGTACACAGGTTGCCGTCGTCGCAGGTGGCCGCCTTGCCGACGCAGCTGCCGCTCACACAGCCGTCCCCGCTGGTGCAGGCGCTGCCGTCGTCGCAAGGCCCGCTGCTCGCCGGTACCGCGACGCACTTGCCTGCCGTCTTGTCGCAGCTGTCGGTCGTGCACGGATCTTTGTCGTCGCACACCGTTGCGGTGCCCTGGCAGGCGATGCCCACGCACATATCGCCCGAGGTGCATCCGTTCTTGTCGTCGCACGGCCCCTTGATGTCCGTCCACGAGCAGTTGCCGGTCGCGGGGTCGCAGTTGTCGGCCGTGCACTGGTTGCCGTCGTCGCAGCTGCC
>CAXRHS010000702.1:0-4742 GCA_964230235.1 Myxococcota bacterium | reverse complement strand
CGGTAGGCCACGGTAGCACAAGGCGGGTCGGGCGGCGATTGGAGCCCCCAGCCAGCCGTGGCAGACTGCCGGTATGGCCGACGCCACCGCCCCGACCCCACCTGATCGCGCTGCCGCCCTGGATCGGTGGCTACCGTGGCTGGCGGCGGCACCGCTCGGCGCGCTGGCGCTACAGCCGATCGCGGATTCGGATGTGCCGATGCACGCAGCGGTCGGCCGCTGGATGGTGCAGCACGGCGCGATCGTGCCGACGCCCGACCCCTTGGTGTGGACCGACCAGGGCGGCGACGCACCGCACGAGTGGCTGGCACAGTTCGCCATCGGCGCGCTGGCCGACCTGGGCGGCTTGGGGTCACTGCGCTGGCTGCTGTTGGCGGTGGTCGCGGCGTGCGCGGCGGTGCTGGTCCGCTCGCTGCGGCAAGCTGGAGCTGGACCGGCGGCGACGGCAGCGCTCCTGGTCGGCTGGACGGCGGCGATCGCCCCACACCTGGCGATGCGCCCGCACGTGTTTGGCTGGCTCGCGGCGCTGACCGTCCTGGGCCTGGGTCTGGCCGATGCGCGGCCGTGGTCGGCGGGCCGCGCCATCGGCTGGGGCCTGGCGACGGCCATGTGGGCAAACTTGCACAGCAGCGTCGTGGCAGCGCCCTTGTACGGTGTTTTTGGGGTGATCGACGCCGCGTGGTGTGCGCGCGGCGATCTGCGCGGCAACTGGTGGCGGCAACCCATCTTGCGTCTGCTGGCGGTGGGTACGGGCGCGCTGTGCCAGCCGATGGGCCCGGGGATTGTCGGCTACGTGCTGCGCTCGCAGGCCATCAACGGCAAGCTCAGCGACGAGTGGCAAGGCTTGCTGACGACCGACCTGCTGCACACCCATCCGCACATCCTGGCGCTGTGGGCTGCGGCCGCGATCGCAGTCGCGGTGACCCTGCGCGGCGAGCAATCCGGCTTTCCCGGCCCGGCTGCGGCTGGCCTGGCGGTGACGCACGCGGCGCTGACCCGCCGCATGACGGTGTTCTTGTTCGTGCCGGCGCTGCTGACTGGCGGGCGCTGGCCCAGGTGGCGCGGCTGGCGACCCGTCGCCTGGCTTGCAGTGGGCGCTGCGTGGTTGCTGTGGCTGCCGGGCCTGGTCGAGCGGGCGTGGTCGCGGCCGGCGGTCGACGGCCGAGCGTTTCCGGTCAAAGCGGCGGCGTTTCTAGCACACACCAGTGTGCGCGGCCGCCTTTTCAACCCCGACCCGTGGGGCGGTTACCTGAGTTGGCAACTCGCGCCGCAGCAACAGGTCTTTCTGGACGGTCGCTGGCTGCTGGCGGGCGAGCAGGTGGTGCGCGATGGCCTGGCGCTGCAAATCCGCCAGCCCGGCGTGCAGGCGCTGTTTGACCGCTATGCCATCGAGGTGTTCGTGCAGCGCACGGCCGACTACCTGCAGGTGCCGCCACCCGATCCGAGCCAATTCGCGCTGGCCTGGCGCGACGGTCAGGCGGTGGTGCTGTTGCGCAAAGGGCCGAACTTTGTTGGCAATGTCGACAAGGTGTGCGTGTTCTATCGCGCGATCCCGGCGCTTGCCCCGCACGGCCGCTGGGCTGGCAAGTTGCGCGCGCCGACCGGCCAGGCCAGCCCGACCGACGTGCCAGAGGTCATTGCGGGGTGTCCGAAGTAGCCGCTCTGGCCTGCGCCAGCGCCACCGCCGGCCCGACCGCCCGCCGCCACTGGGCTGACTGCAACACCCCGGCGGGATCGCACTGCCGCTGCCAGGCCGCCCACTGCCGCAAGCGCTCGGGACCGAACATCGCCAGCACCGTCTCGGGCCGCACCGTTGCGTCTTTGGCGAAGTAGACCCGGCCACCGGCCGCCGCCACCAGGTCGTCCATGTCATGGCACAGTTGCCACAGCGCCGTTCGATTGCTGGCGGTAACGGCAAAGTCCTGCGCGAGCGAGTAGCCGTCCAGACCGTGGCTGAGCAGGAACCGGTCCGCCCGGTGGCGCTTGACCACCGACAGCCAGTTGACCAGACCGCGGCGCTGTTGCAGTTCCAGCACGGCCTGAAAGACCTGCCGGGCGCGGTCGGCCGGCACGAAAATCTGGTGCTGGATGAGCCCGCCCGGGCTGTAGACCCGCTTCCAGTCGGGCACGTAGTCGAGCAGGAAGTGGAACGCACCGTGGGTCTGACGGTAGCGCTTGTCGCGCGCCAGCAGCAGCCCGGACCACCAGCGACCCAGGTTGACGAGGCGCATGCCCATGGAGTTGGAAAATGGTTTGAGAAACCGCCACATCCATGCCTTGGGCACCACGCCGAACAGCCGGGTCGGCAGTTGCTGGCTGCGCACCTGCAGCGCCGTCGCGGTGTCGGCCTCGTCGCCCGCAGGCACGTGGTAGGCCGCGTGAATCAGGCTGCGGCCTAGGCCCTTGCCGGTCGCGAATGCGTCGAGCCAGGCCACCAGGTAGTCGGCGCTGGCGGCGTGCTTTTCGAAAAAGGCAAACAAACCGTCCAGATCTGGCGCAGTCGTGGCCCACACGTCCAGGCGGGCGGCGTGCACCCGCTTGAGCTGCAACTCGACCTCGGTAATCACCCCGAGGGTGCCGGCGCCAGAGACCACGGCAAAGAAAAGCGGGTCTTGCGGGGTCAGCTCCACGCTGCGGCCATCTGGAAAAGCCACTTTGATCGCAAGCAGATGGTCGCCGATGGGGCCGACGCGCGCCGCGTTCTTGCCGTGGATGTTCATGGCCGCGGCGCCGCCCAGCGTGGGCGCCATCGTGCCCGACACCACCGGCGGCCACCAGCCGTGCGGCACCGCCGTCTGCCACACCTGCCGCAAGGTTGCGCCGGCCTGCGCGCGCACCACCCCCGTCTGCGGGTCAAAACGCAAGATCTGGTCGAGCCCGGACAGGTCGCACACCAGATCGCCACAGGCCGCATCGCCGTAGGAACAGCCGCTGCCGCGCAGCGCGACCTGGCGACCGTTGTGCTGCGCCCAGGCCAGCATCGCGGCGACAGCGGCGGGATCCCCTGGCCGCAACACGTCGGCAGGGCCACCGACCGCCATGCCCCAACCGAGCACGGTCTGGCGGATGGGCTCCAGATCGGCCATGGTCAGATAGCCAGACGCCGAAAGACAAACGAGGGAATGCAGCGCAAAATGCCCATGATCAGACGATAGCCGGCATGGACATACACGGTGTTCTCGCCGCGTTCGAGGGCGACGGCAATGCGGCGGGCCGCCACCTCGGCCGAGACGGTCAGCGGCAGCTTGCGGTCGCCGAGCATCGGGGTGCGCACGGGTCCCGGCTTGATGGTCACGACGTGCACGCCCAGCACCGACAGGCGGTTGCGCAGCGATTCCAGGTAGGTGTGCAGGGCCGCTTTGCTGGCGCCATAAGCGGGAGCCTGGCGACGGCCGCGATCGCCGGCGACCGATCCCAGACCGCACAACACGCCGCGGCCCTGATCCGCCAGGTGGGCGGCGCCCAAGTTCAGCCAGGCCATCGCGCCGATGACGTTGACTTCGATGATCTGCCGGTCTTTGGCGATGTCGAACTCGCGCGGACCGACTTCGGGCATGACGCCGCTGCTGTAGACCAACGCATCGCACCCGCCCACATCGGTCAACAGCGCCCGCCAGCACGCCGCCACCGCCGCGTCGTCGCTGGCGTCGCAGGTGTGCACGATCGCTTGCGCGCCGCGCGCCGTCACTTGCGCCGCCACGGCATCGAGTTCGGGACGGCGGCGCGCCACCAACCCCACCACCCGACCGGGCTTGGCCATTTCGACCGCCAACGCGGCGCCGATGCCCGACGAGGCACCAACGATAATGATCTTGTTCAGTTGCACGGGTTGTTCCTGCCGGCCGGGACCTGGCACCGGGTGCGGATTGCACGCCCGGCAAGCGTCGACTGTCAATGGCCCCAGGCTTGCAGCGCTTTGCGAACCAGCAGCGACAGCGCAGCGAAAAGCAGCATCCAGTACAGCAAGCGCCGAAATGGCTCGGCGGCGATGCGCTGGTGCACACGGTTGCCGACCCATTTGCCCACCAGCAGACACGGCAGCAGTGCGGCGCTGCCGACCAGCGTATCCGTGGTCAGTTGCCCGAGAGAGGCGTACTGTGCGACCAGCACGCTGCCCAGCACCAGCCACAGTGCCGACAGGGTGGCGCGAAGGGCCGATTTGTCCTGCAATTGCCGACTGGTGGCCCATACGATGAGCGGTCCGCCCGATCCATAGATGCCGTGCACCACGCCGCCGCCGACCAGACCGGCCCACTGAGCGCGCCGCGACAGCTCTGCGCCGGTCGGCCCGCGCACCAGTTCGAGACCCGCGAGCACCGCCACCAAAAGCGCGTAGCCCAGGATGAGCCACGGCCCGGGCGGTGCCAGCCGATAGACCACCAGGCCGACCGCCATGCCGGCGCCAATCAGCGGCAACATGGTGCGCAAAAGCAGCAACTGGGCAATGTGCCCGCGCTCGCGCACCGAAAGCCAGATCGACAGCAACAGGTTGACCGGAACGTACAGCGGCAAAAGGGTGTCGAGCGGCACCAGCTGGGCACCTAGGGTTACGGTGATGACGGTGCCGCCAAACCCGGTCAGGGCTTCGGCGGCAAACGCCAGCGCCACTGCCGCGAAAAGCGCGACCGGGATGGCGAGAAATTCAGGCAAGGTCAGGCCGGCCGAGAGGCACGGCGATCACCCTCGGCAGCAGGCCACGCCGCGCGTCGAGGTGCGCAGTCGCGCGCCTGCGGCGATCACGG
>CAXRHS010000701.1:0-2167 GCA_964230235.1 Myxococcota bacterium | reverse complement strand
CTCGTCGTTGCCACACGGGTCGACGCACGACGGCACGTCCGGGGCCACATCCGCGATGACGTCAGGCGCAACGTCCACGCCGACGTCCACCGCGACGTCCACGGCGGCATCCGTTGCGGCGTCGCCAGCATCCGCGGTCGCCGTCACATCGACGGTTTCTGGCTCGGCATCCGCCGCAGTGTCCGCGGCGATGTCCTGTGCGGTTTCACCGGCATCGGTTGCGTCGACTGCGACTGCGGTCACGTCATCGGCCGCGTCTGCCGCGTCAGCCTGTGCATCGGTCGCCGCGTCCACAGCCACGTCGATCTCGGTCCCCGCATCCAGGACATCCACTTCTGGCACCACGTCTGCAAAAACCTCGGCGGTGGCATCCGCATCGTCCGGCGCGACTTCGACCGCAACCTCTTGTGCCACTTCAAGTGCCACGTCTGGCGCGACGTCAGCTCCAAGATCGGCCCCCGGGCCCGCGTCGGCGTCCACACCGGCGACTTCGGTCGCCGTGTCGGCCCCACCGTCGCTGCCATCGACCGCTGCCACGGCGTCGCCGCCGGCCGTGCCGACGAACTGCGACTGCGCAGGCCGTTCGGCGCCTTTGCAACCCGGAAAGGCCGCAACAAGCGCAGCCAGCAGCGCCCACTGACAGTGACTCTTGCCCATTGCGCACCACAATTTGCAGCGGCCTCGCGGGCGCTAGAATCGCCAGGCCAGGCGTACACCGCCGAGATCAGGGGCGGGCAGCGCCACAACCCTGGCCTTGGGCGCGCTCACGGCCAGCCAGGCACCGACCCCAGCCGCCACCACACCGACCCCGCCGAGTGCAACCCCAATGGTCTTGTTGCGAGCGATTGCGGCATTGCGGCCCTCGACTTCGGCGTAGTCGAGCTTCCACACCGTCTTGCCGTCGACAACGGTCTTGGCCGCGTCGAGGTCTTTTTCCAGGGCTTGCTGGTCGGAGGCAGCGCCCATGTAGAGAACGGCACCGCCGCCGAGCAGCAGGGCGCCACCGCCAAGCGCAAGCCACGCCGTCATCGGCACGCCGCCTTCGGATTTGTGGACGCCGGGCGCTCCGACGCCTGCCGGCGATTTCGCGCTACTGGCTGCGCCCGGTCCGGCGGTTGTGCGCTGCACTTCCGCATTCCAGCGCTCGACGTCGCCGCGTTCGACCGCGTCTTTGGCGGCCGTGGCAAGGTAGGTCTTGTAGACCGCCGCGGCCTCCGCCTTCTTGCCAGCCAGATCGAGCGCCCGCCCGGCGCGCGCCAGCCAGCCAATGCGGGTCGGGTCCAGATCATAGGCGTCGCGCCACAAGGCTGCCGCCGCTTCGTAGTTGCCGTTGCCCTCGACCTTGGCGGCTTCGTCGGCCTTGCGCTGGCCTTTGCGGGCCAACAGTTCGGCCAGGTAACCCTTGCACTTCTCGACCTGTGCCTTGTCGGCGGCCGGGTTCGCGATCAACTGCCGGTACAGATCCTCGGCGCGGTCCAGTTGGCCGCCCAGGTGGCTCGACCGGGCCGCGTTGTACAGGTAGGACGGCTGGCTCGGGTCTTGCCGCCACAGGTCGGCGTACAAGTCGGCCGCGCGGGCAAAGTCCCCGGCAAAAAAAGCCTTTTGGGCTGCTGTCAGCAGCGTGTCCAGCAATTTCTCTTTGCCCGCTGGCGCGGCGCTCAGCTGGGACGGCGCCGCAAACGCCACGGCCAGCGTCGCGGCGAGCAGTCTGCTCAGCCAACGCTTCTTCATCGGGACCTCCACTCGCGGGCGACAGAGCGACTGCGCGGCCCGTGGACCGCGGCGCAGCCTTTGCAAGGCCACCGGGAGCACCGGCAGCAGGGGTTTGGCGATTGTGGGCGGCTGCCCAATCGCTGTCACCGGTTTCGATGCCGTAGATGCCGTAGGGCCCTGCTCCGGCGCACAAGAAGCACCGGGCAACGACGGTGTCGATGCGATGGGTTGTTGTGCGAGAATTTGCCGCCTTGTGTAACGAACCGTAACGATCCACGCGGTTGCACACGCATCGCCACAGGTTGCCTGCCATGCTGCGCTCGACCGGCCTGCCAGTCGGTCGCAGAGTCGCCGATGCCCACCAAGCCTGCAAATGAACCGGCGCGCCCGCGCAGCACCCACCCGACCGGCCGCTATGCCGCGATGCAGAGCGAGGGCGCTCAACCACAGCGGG
>CAXRHS010000700.1:0-3569 GCA_964230235.1 Myxococcota bacterium | reverse complement strand
GCCAAGCCAGCCGCGCGCTGTGCCACCGGCCGAGCAACCGTCGTCCTTGGGCGCGGGCGCAGGCGTTGCCACTTTGCCGGCATCGGCCGCGGCGGCGTCGCTGGCCGTCGCGCCAGCGTCAGCGCCCGGAGCGGTGTCGGTGCTGCCCGCGTCAACCGGCGGCGTCGACGTGGCCTTGGCGTAGGGGTTGGTCGGGGCATGGTAGTTGCCGGTGTTGTGCACGTCGTGGCCGTGCATCGGCCACTCTTGCAGGGCGCCCGCGCGCTTGCCCTTGGTCTTCCAGGCAAAGATCCAGCCATCGCGGGTGCCGGCACCCATGTCCCAGTTGCCGTCGCCGTCCATGTCGCCCAGGGCTGGCGAACCCAACATCCAGCCCATGGTGTATTTGGGAAAGCCGGTCGGCGACTCGCCCAGGTAGTTCCAGGCGTGCAGCAGGTAGCCCGCGCTGCCGGCCACCACTTCGGGCTTGTTGTCGCCGTTCATGTCGACAATCGCCGGATTGCTGAAGAACTGCCAGTCGTCGATGACCCGCGGCCAGCCCTCCAGCATCTTGCCGGTCTGCGAGTCCCACGCGGTCAGGTGGTGGTCGAAGTCCGCGCGCTTGCCGCCCGACGCAAAGGTCAACGCAATCTTGAACCCCGCAGAGGACTTGACGAAGTCGATGCCGCCGGTCGGGTCGATCTTGCCGAGCGACCCCGACGCGATGAGCACATAGGTCGGCGAGTCGCTTGAGTTGCTCTTGGCACCAAACTCAATGTTGTTGAAGGTGCTTTTGGACTTGCCGGGCTTCTGGCCCGGGCAGTAGGTCTTGCCTTGCCAGTTGAAGAACGTGCCCGAAGCGCCGATGGTGTCGAAGTTGACCTCGAGCTTGCCGTCGAGGTCGAGGTCGGCCATCGCCGGGTTGCCCGGCACGCCCGATCCGACGGTTGGCAACACGTAGGCCAGGATGCCGTAAGTCGCGACCGGAAAGCCCGGCCAGATCGCGCCGCCCGCGTGCTTGTTGCCATCGGCGTACAGCAGGTAGCCGCGGCCCTCGTTCTTGGCCTTTTCGGCGCCGAGCACTTCGTTGGTGCCAACCGCGATGTCCAGCTTGCCGTCGCCGTCGACGTCGCCGACCGCCGGGGTGGCGATGATGCGGTCGCCCATTTTGCCCGCCACATCCGGATCGCCGACGATAACCGGCCAGCCGGCCTGCATGGTGCCGTCGTGGCGCCACACGTAGACCTGCTGGTCCATCGCCGCGATGATGATCTCCAGCTTCTTGTCGCCATCGAGGTCGGCGAGCACCGGCGCCGCGAAAATGCCGTCGTCCCACAGGTGCTCGGGGTCGGCCTTCTTGCTGCGCTCGCGATCCACTTCAACCGGGAAGCCTTTGACTTCTTTGCCATCCGCACCCCACGCCAGCACCTTGCCGTCGTAGGTTGCGATGACGACTTCGACCTTGCCGTCGCCGTCCAGGTCGCCAATGGCTGGCGTTGTGATGGCGAACTCGCGGTAGGTCGGCTTCAAGGTGCCGATCTTCTTGATGCAACCGGTCTTGTCGGTGCGGTAGGCGCACGAGTTGGCGACGCTGTGCGGGCCGGGCGTGAACTCTTTGCGGATCGGCGTGTACACCGGCCAACCGGCGATGTCTTTGCCGTCCGGGCCAAAGGCGTGCAGGGTCCCCGCGGTATCGGCCTGGATGTACTCGTCTTTGCCGTCGCCGTTCAGGTCGAACATCTTGCCGGTCATTTCGACCGACGCCTTGGACTTGATGGGGAAGCCGGGCAACAAGTCCGGCTCTTTGTACAGGCCGACGGCTTTGCGGAACTCGTTCTTGACGTCCTTGCCGTCCTTGGTCTTGGCCTCGACCCGCAAACGCAGGGTAAAGGTGTACTGGTCGTGGTTCTTGAGCGGCGCCGCGTAGTCGATGGCCTTGCTGGCCTCGGCGACGTCCCATTGCACGATTTCCCCTTCGAGACCCGGGGTATCGCCTTCCTTGATGGTGGTCCAACCAGTCGTCGGCGCCACGCCTTTGGCAAACTCCAGCACGTACTTGTAGCTCGCGTAGCGCGCCGGCAACCCGTCGCGGCGCTTGCCGACCCGACCCACGATCGGCACCTTGGGGGTGCGCGTCACCTCGATCGGCTCGTACCAGCTCGGCAGCAAGATGTCGGCCTCGGGCGGAATCAGGCCCGCCTGCACCATGTCGACCGAGGCGCGCACGTTGTTGCGGCCGTAGCCAAAGTGGTGGTCCCAGCCCGGTCCGGACGGAAACTTGGTCATGTCGGTCTTGGACTCGGGCACATCGATGTCATCGACGCTCATAATCAGTACGCCGCGCGCCTCTTCGGCCGATAGCGGCGGATCGAGCTTGGATTGCAGGGCCATCGAATAAATCATGCCGGCATGGCCGCTGGTCACGCCGGTGGCTTCCGACGAGCAACCGGTGCCGGGCGAGCTCAACACCAGGTTGGCGCCCCAGTTGGTGCAGTTGTTGAAATTGAGGAACGTGGTCGAGTGGTTGGCGTTGGCACCGTCAAAAACAATCGCGTGCACGTAGACGGTGTGGTCGGTGGTGCCGGGCATGTTGTGGTGAAAGCTCAGTTCGTCGGCCGCCGAGGCGATGATGACCACGTTGTTGTCGTAGGCGTAGTTGATGGCGTCGTCGGCGTACTGGCCGCGGTTCAAGGTGCCGAGCGCCTCTTGGATGACCGACGCGCCGCTGTCGGTGGCGAACACCACGGCGGCCGAAAAGTCGTTGCCATCCGCGACGAAGGAGTCGGCGACCCGACACGGCAGGTGGGTGCACTCGGGGCAGATGCCCAGACCGCCGCGGCCATTGTTGCCTTCAGCGGTCGAGTCGTTGGCTTCGCCGGTGCCGTGGCCGTAGCGGGTGTCGTCATAGGCGTCGTTGTCGTTGCGGAAGAAGTCCCAACCGCTGATGTCGTCCATGTAGCCGTTGCCGTCGTCGTCCTTGCCGTCGCTGAACACCTTGATGAGGTCCTGCGGGTCCAAGAAGCCATTCTTGTTCAGATCGCTGACCTTGGGATCGCAGCTGGTCTTGGGCACCGCGTTGCCGTCTTCCTTGGCGTAGTCCAGCATGTTGAAAATGCCGTCGCCATCGCTGTCCCACGGGTCAGCGGCCTTGAAGTTGGGGCCGCGACAGGCTTCGGCGGGCGCCGGCAGCTCCTTGCGATTCAAGAAGTGCTTGTTGACCAGGTCTTCGGCGTCCCACTTGATGCCTGAATCAAGCACGGCGATGACAACCCGGCGGTCGCCGACGGTCTTTTGCCAGCCGCGGTCGGCGTGCATGCCGGTGCCGATCTTCTTTTCGACCTGGCGAACACCGGGAAACTGGTCCCACTCGCCCGCGCCCGGCGTGCCCTCGGGCACAACGCTCCAGTGGTTCCAGTCGCCGCCGGTAATCCAGGTCTTGCCTTTGTCGTCGACGGTGCCCTGGGCAAAGCCATTGTCGTTTGGCCAGTTCTCCTTCTTGCTCATGTCGGCATCGAGCGGCGGCGGCCACGCGCCGAGCACGACGGCCGGGGCCAGGGTCAGCGCGTCAGCACAAGCGGCGGGCAGCCACC
>CAXRHS010000699.1:0-3020 GCA_964230235.1 Myxococcota bacterium | reverse complement strand
GCAGTCGCCGGTAGCGCACTTGACCAAGTACAACACGGTGTCTGGCGTCGAGGACCCGATGGCCGCCAAGTTGAACGTTTTCACGGTCAAAGGTGAACTACTGCTAATTTCAAACACAAATCGCTCTATGCGCCAAACGTCAGGGAACGCACACAGCGTCTTGGTGGAGTCAACGCACGAATCGGCGCCAGAGTATGTGATCGCGGCTTGGACTTGGCCGCCTCCGCTGGACGGTGTCGTTGCCTTGCAAGCGGCAAGCACCGTTTGTTGTTCTGCATCCGAAATCGTGCCTGCCTTTTTCAAGGCCTTCTTGCACGCTTGCGCGTTTGCGGCAGCGGCCGCAGTGTCGGCGTCGACTGTCGAGACGGACGGCGTGCCGCGAGGCTTGAGCTGCGGCTGTGCCACATCGGAGGTTCCCGGTGCCTGGGGCTTGACTGCGCCAGGCGTGGTGTCCGGGTCAGCCAAGGCTGCCCCCCCCCCGTAACTGTCTAAAATAAATGCGATTGCCATGGACCAGGTCAAAACCGGACCGATCTTTCGAAATCGCCTGACCATGTAGCCTCCTTGCCTTCGCCGCAGTCGGCGTTGTTTGGGTGTTCCTCTGATTCAAGCACTCAGCGTCGCCAAATCTGACGCTCGCGAATTGCTACAGCCGGATACTGGCGCCCCCCGCGCTTGGCAATAATTTGCCTGCGCGCCGTGATTGTCAACACAGAATACCAAATGGGTGCATCCGCAAACTGATCCTGCCTTTTGAATCAGAGGCGTATCCTCACGCCCTCGGCGCACGGTCGCGCCGCGAGGGGGTAACCCCCCGAGAACCCCGGCCTACCCCGCGCCGCCCGGCCAGCTACACTCCGCGCGGGGGCCCGTGCGTGCGCCAGCGCGCCGCGTTCACCACCGCACGACCGAGGCGCGGCGCTGCTGCTTTGAGGTTGGCGGTCGAGGTTCCTGCGGCCTGAGCTACCCTGTTTCAACCGAGGGCGGCACCGGAGTGTCGGGCTCGGCACCGGCGGCGGCCGGCGGCCCGACCGTTTCACCAGCTGGCGCCGCCGGACCCGTTGCCGCGGCAGGTGACGGCTTGGCAGCCAGCGCTGGGTCGCGCCAGTTCTGCGGCAGCAGTTCTTCAGCGCGGTGGGCAGGGTGGTCGTCGATGCGCAGCAGCACATCGGCCAGGTAGTGCTCGGGGTTGTGCCCGCAGGCGAGCGCCGTGTGCACCAGCGTCATCAGGATCGCCAGGTTCTGGCCGCAGGCATCGTTGCCGACAAACATGTACGTGGCGCGACCGCGGGCGACCACGCGCAGCATCCGCTCGGACAAGTTGTTGTCGATGGGGATCTTCGGGTTGCCCGCAAAGCGCGTCAGCGCTTGCCACTGGTTGAGCATGTAGCCGACGGCTTCGCCAGCCTTGGAGGTGGGAAGCTGCAGATCCTTTTGGCCAAGCAGCCACGTGTGCAACTTGTCCAGGATGGGCTGGCTGCGCTCCCGGCGCATAGACGCATGCGCCGCAGTGCCGCCGACCCCTTGCGCCTTGGCGTCGTGCTCGACCTTGTACAGATCCAGGATCAGGTCCAGACCCTCTTGCATTTCTGGCACGTTGCGGCGCGCGTCAAACCGGCCCCGGCGGCCGTGGGCCATGCACCCGCTGCGGTCGCGACCAGCCGGCGGGGTCACCGCGTTGTAGCCCGTATAGGCGTCGACGACGAGCGTACCCTTGCTCGCGCCCAGCACCTCGACCGGCGTCTCGCAGCTGCGCGACGGGCTATACATGTACACGACGATGTCGCCCGCGATGAACACCCACATCCACGCGCGGCGGGTCTTGGCGTGCTTGGCGGCCTGTTCGGGCGTGCGCGGCTTGGGGCCCAGGTTGTCGAGCGCTTGGAGCCGTGTTTCATCTGCGTGGACCAGGTCGCGCGTCTGCATCCACTGGATCAGCAGCCTGTACAGCCATTGCAGCTTTCGCGCCGAAGCGTGGAACAGGTCAAGAAGCGTGTTCGAGGACACCGGTGCGCCCATGCGCTGCAATTGCGTGGCGTAGCGCTCGACCGCCACGGCGTCAAGGCACTTGGCGGCAATCAGGCTCGCCACCAACCGCGGACCATACTGCACCTTGTCGCCGATGCGCGGCGGCGGCGGGGCGCTGACGATGCAACTGCCGCATTCGCAGCGCGCGCGGCTGATGACATGTCGGTGCCGAACGACCCGCGCCGGCACCAATTCCGTGGTGAACGACACCTCGTCCGGCATCGGGTGGTCTGGCGCAGTGCCGCACAGTTCGCAGCGCTTGTCGGTCGCGGGCAACAGGTGGAAGACCGTCTCGGTTGGCAGCTCTTCTTTCCACTTGCGGCCGTCGGCGCGCCGCCTCTTGATTTCCTCCTGCGTCGGCTTTGGCAAGTCCCCGCGGCTGCGCAGGTCGGCCTCCGGCCGCGGCATCTTCTCGCTCTTGTTGCCGAAAAGGCGCTGCTTGTAGGCTGCGATGGCCTCGTCTTTCTCCTCAAGCTGGGCTTGCAGCGCCTGGTTCTGGGTCTGGGCCTCGGCCAACGATTTGGCCAGTTGGACGACCAGCGACTGCCACTTGCACGCGTGGTCGGTCGCCGCGTCCGTTGCGTTCGGGGTGGGCAGATTCGGCGGAATCGAGGCGTTCATGGCGCCATTTGATCCCAGAAAATTCAGCTTGTCGATCCACCGGTTGTAAGTGATCTTGGCGGTTGATAAAGCTTCTGTCGGCGTACCTGGCGCAAGTCAATGCCGTCGAGCAGCATGGCCAGGTCGACGGCCGCCAGTTGCACCGACGCCTGCCCCGGTGCTACCTGCGGCAACTTGAAGCAACCGATTTCGAGGCGCTTGGCGAACAGACACAGCCCGCCGGCCTGAAAGTACAGCACCTTGATGTGGTGCTTGCGCTTGCCGACGAAAATGAACAGGTGGCCGCCCAGCGGGTCAGCGTCGGCGCAGGTGCGTCGGGCCTCGCAAAGCAAGCCGTCGAAGCCGCGGCGCATGTCGCAGGGCTGGGCGCA
>CAXRHS010000698.1:0-15085 GCA_964230235.1 Myxococcota bacterium | reverse complement strand
ACGGCAAAGAAGGCAAAGACGGCAAAGAAGGCAAGGAGCCCAAGGCCAAACCCGCCGGCGCCCCCGTGGTGTTTGAGACCCACCCCACCTACTACCGGCTGTTTGGTCGCATCGAGCGGCGGGTCGAGCAGGGCATCTACTTCACCGATCACACCATGGTGCGCAACGGCTCGCTGGCGCGCGCCAACGGCGGCTTTCTGGTCTGCCACGCGGTCGACCTCGTGCAGAGCCCGGGGGTGTGGGAAAACCTGAAAGTGACCTTGCGCAATGGCGAACTATCGATCGAGGACCTGGGCGAGACCGCCGGCCTGTTGCCGACCAGTGGGCTCAAGCCCGAGCCGATTCCGCTCAACGTCAAGATCATCCTCATCGGGTCGAACTCGCTGTACCACCTGCTGTACCGCAACGACGACGATTTTCGCAAGATTTTTCGGGTCAAAGCAGACTTTGACCACGAAATCCGCAAAAGCCCCGAGGCGGTCGAAAAATACGTGCGCTTTGTCGCCACCGCCGCCAAGAACAACGGCTGCCGACCGGTCGACAAGTCGGGCGTCGCCGCCATCTTGGAGCACGGTGCGCGCATCGTCGACAGTCAGCGCAAGCTGACCCTGCGCTTCAACCGCATCTCGATCCTGCTTATCGAAGCCGATTGGTTCGCCGGCAAGGCGCGCAGCAAGATCATCGGCCGCAAGCACGTCGAAAAGGCGATCGACCAGCGCACCCAGTCCAGCAGTCTGATTGCCGACAAGATGCACGAGGACCTGCTCGACGACCAGTGGCTGATTGAGGCCGAAGGCGGCGCGGTCGGCGTCATCAACGGTCTGGCGGTGCTGTCGGTCGGCGAGCACGAGTTCGGTCGGCCTTTTCGCATTACCGCGCGGGCGTTCACCGGCACCGCCGGCATCGTCAACATCGAGCGCGAAGTGTCGATGTCGGGCGAGATCCACGACAAGGGCGTGCAGATCCTGTCCGGGTTCCTCGGCGACCGCTTTGCGCGCCGCCAGCCGCTGTGCCTGACCGCCACCGTCACTTTTGAGCAGAGCTACGGCGAAGTGGACGGCGACTCGGCCTCGAGCACCTGGCTGTACGCCATCTTGAGCGCCATCGCCGAAGTGCCGATCGACCAGGGCATCGGCGTGACCGGCAGCGTCAACCAGCTGGGTCAGATCCAACCGATTGGCGGCGTCAACGAAAAGATCGAGGGCTTCTACCGCTTCTGCAAGGCCAAAGGACTCAATGGCCGCCAGGGTGTGCTGATTCCGTGGCAGAACGTCCAGCACCTGGTGCTGTCGCGGGAAGTGCGCGAGGCCATCGGCAAAGGTAGATTCGCGGTGTGGCCGATCAGCACCGTCGAGCAAGGGTTGGAAATCCTGACCGGCGTGCAGGCCGGCACCCTGCAACCCGATGGCAGCTATCCGGCCGGGTCGCTGATGGCGCGGGTGGCCGAACGCCTCGACGAATTGCGCAAGTCGGTCGAGGCGGCCGGCAAGGCGGTCGGCCGGCGGGTCGGCAAGGCCGGCGGCGGTGTGCGGGCCCGGCGGCGCCAGGGCGACGAGTTTGACGGCGAAGAAGTCGAGGCCGACGACGACGAGCGCGGCGGCATCGACGAGGTGGTCGACGACTTGCTGTCGCGCCGCGACGGCGAGCCGTGGTAAGCGCAGATCCCGAGTCTGGCGCTGCCCTGTCTGCCCTGCGCGCCTGGGTCGATGCGCTCAACGGCTATGGCGACCTTGCCCTGACCAGCCGTGCGGTCGCGGCCGATGTGGTGATCGAGCGCGGCGGTTTTGGACCCCAAAGCGGTGAGGTGGTGCAGACGCTGCAAGGCGTCGCTGCCGCCAACACCTGGCTGGCCATGACCCGCCATGTCGTGCGGTTTTTCGCCCAAGAGGCCAGCCTGCGCCGCGAGGGTTCGCTGTGGGTGGCGCGCTATCGCTTGACCGCCCCCGATGACTTTGTCGGCGGCGGGCTGTGGCGCTTTGCCACCGACGCCAGCGGCCGCATCGCGCGCCTGCAACACTGGCCAGACGACTTGCCGACCGACACCTGACCCCGCCGCGCACAGACCTGCCGCTCACAGCGGCGCTACGAGAGATCGATCGACGCTCTCGTTGCGACTGGGGAGCGGTGAGTCGCCTGCAAGGCGCGAACTCGCGACCCACTGAGCAAGCAAGGCAAACCAAGGGCTCAGGCCGGCCAAACCGGACTTTTGGATCGACGCTGTCAGTCTTTGCAATCGGCTTTGCACACCCCGCCGGTCTCGTTGTAGTCAGGGCATAAGCTACAGATGCCGTCGCCGCACACGCCGCAGTCCTTGGGGCAGTTGGCGGTCGTTTCGCCGGGTTCGCACACGCAATTGCCGCAGCCGGTGGCGCAGTCGGTCGGGCACGTCTGCGGATTTTCCTTGGGCGACTCACAGGTTCCGTTGCCGCAGGCCTTGTTGTCGCAGTCTTCGGTGCAGCTGGCGGGGGTCTCGGCCGGCTCGCACACTTTGTTGCCACACGCGGGCTGGCAGTCTTTGGCGCATTCTTGGGCTTCGCCGCACACGCCTTTGTTGACGCACTTGCCGTCGCCGCAAATGCAGCAGTCGATGCTCCAGTTGATGTTCTCGCACGGCTCGCATTTGCCGTCGCCGTTGGCGACCTTGGGAAAAGGGCAGTCGCACGGGCAGTTGCCGGCGTTTTCGCCGCACTCGACCTGGCAGATGCCGTCGGGACACATCAGCGACAACTGTTTGCAGGCCACCGGCCCCGTACCGGTGTCGGTGGTCAGGGTGCTGTCGGTGGGCCCCGCCGAGTCTGTGGTCTTGCCGCCCGCGACATCGGCCGGTTGGTCACCGACAAAGGCTGTAGCTTCTGGCACTTTGGGCGGTTCGCACGCCGCGAACAAGACGACCAACCACGCCGCTACCTTTCCGCGGTCCATCAAAACCCTCCGCTCAGGGCGACGCCGCCGCTTGGCCCGACCCAGGTCGGCGCGATCCACCAACCGGTCCGGCCCGGCACCGTTGGCGCGTTGCCAAATAGCGCCCACGCCAACCCGGCGAGCGCAACCGCGCTGCCCGTACCGGTGACGACCGCGCCAACGGTCTGGCGGCTGCCGATGTCGTTGGCTTGCTCCAGCGCGGCCGCGCGGGTGCCGGCGAGCTTGGTTCCCGAAAAGCCGGGCGCCATCTTGTTCTCAAACGTCGTGCGGTCGCTGGCGGCGCGGATCGCGAGCGCTGCGCCCACACCTGCGACGAACGCGCCACCCGCAGCCACCAGCCACGGCAGCTTGGACGGCGCCGCAGCCGACGTTGCGACGCCGGGTTCGCTCGGCGGGCCCGACGCGGCCGCGGCCGGTTTTGGGGCTGTCCGCGGGGCTTCGCCTGGCTTGGCCGGCGGGTCGAGTTCCGCGAGTTTGGCGCTCGCCACCGCGCGATCGCTGGATCCGACTGCGCTGCGGTCGCGGGCCTGGGTCAGCGCGGCGACCGCCTCTTTTTTCAGCCCGGCCTTGTCGGCGGCCAGGCCGGTGCGCAGCCACAGACGGGCGTCGTTCGGGTTGCGCTGCGCCAGATCGAGCCAGCGCAGGTAGCCTTCGGCGGGACTCTGTCGCTCGGCCGCTTCAGCGGCAGCGATGCCCGCTTGCTGGATTGCGGTGGCAATCTCGCGCAAATACCCGCGCGCCTTGTCGATTTGTGCCCCCTCAGCACCCGGTGCCGCCACGAACTGACCAAACCGCTGCTGGGCGACTTCAAGCCGGCCGGCCATCTGGGCGGCGCGCGCGCTGTTGTACAGGGCGTTGAGCAGGGTCGGGTCGGCGCGCCACGCCTCATAGTACAAGTCACTTGCGATCGCCATGTCGCCGGCCTCGAACGCGGCGGCGGCCTTTTCTGCCAAGGCGGCAGCGGCCTTGCCTTTGTCCAGGCCCCACGCGCCCTGGCCGTAGGCCAGCGTCAACGCCGTGCAGACCCAACACAGCAGCCAGCGCCACCCGCGGCTGCCGCGGCAAACCGGATTAGGCATGTCAACTCTCCACCGCCACGGCTTCGGCCTGGCCTGGTTGTGCCAACTGCTGGCTGCGGGTCAGCAGCGCGTTGCCGGTTGGCGTTGGCAACCCGCCTTGCGCCTCCGCCAGCAGTTTGCGCGCCATCGTTTCGTCGCCTGCCCAGAGGTAGCAGAAGGCAAGCCCCAGTTGCGCCGCCGTCGCAAAGGCCGGCAGGCGGTTTTTGCGCGCATGCCTGGCTGCCCAGGTCAGCAGCGGCTGCGCCTCAGACGAGCGCCCATCTGTCAACAGCGCGGCGCAGCGCACCAGACCGCCCAGGTCCACGACTTCGTCGCGGCCTGCGTCGCCCACTTGCTCCATCGCTGCCTGCCAATGCGGGTGGGCATGGGCGGCGTCGGGGTCCTGCTCGGTGCGGACGTCTGCCTGTGGGTCGGCGCACAAGCTGGCCAGAATCCAGGTCGCGACCGCCCACGGCGCCCGCTCGCGATCCAGTTCGGTGGTCAGCCGCTGCGCCAGCGGTCGGGCAATGCGCAGGGCCGCCTCTGGTTCGCCGGTGACCAGCAGCGACATCGCCAGGTCGAGCGCGCTGTCCACGGCACCCGCGGCGTCGGCATGCCTGCCGGCCAGGTTGCCAGAGGCCGCCCACAGCTCTTGGGCCCGTCGCCCGTCGCCTTGACTCCACGCCAGCCACGCCTGGGTGCGCTGCACCGCCGGCGCAAAGGTCTGCAGCGTGCCCAGTTCCTGTTCTGCCGCCTGCAACTCCGCTGCCCAATAGGGGTGCTGCGCAGGGCTGCTCTGCCCGACACAAGAGCGCGCCACCACCAGCCGCAGCCACGCCAATGTCGGGCGCGCCGTCTGGCCCATGCGCTCCAGGGTCCATTGCAGCGAAGTCCAGCAGCGCATCACCTCGCCGACGTCGGGCTTGGCACAGGCGTCAAGCAGGCGCAGCGCATCAAAAAGCGCCGCCACCGAAAAGCGTGCACCGGCGGTGGTAGCGGCCTCGGCCAACCGCTGGCGGGCCGCTTCCGCCTGGCGCAGGTGCTGCACATCGTCGGTTCGCCAGTGGGCGGCCGCCAAGGTGGTCAAGCGCGCCGTCAGATCGATCCACGGCCCAAGCGCGCGGCGGGTGGGGTCATTGCGATCAAACGACTGGTCGATGGCCTGGCGCAGCGCGGTCACGCCCAGGCGCTCCAGCGCGCCGTCGCTGCGCGGCTGCAAGCCGCCAAGGACCACGCAGCCTGCGAATACGCCGACCACCTGGCGCGCCAGGACCGGGTCCACGCCGTCGCGAAAGCCTGCCAGGTGCCACGGCCAGTCGGGCCGGGCCGCGCGGACCGCTCGACCGAGCGCCGGCTGGCTCAGGGTGCGCGCGATGGCTGCCCAGCCCAGGCCGTTGGCGTCCGTGCGCAGCAGACCCGCGCGGCGCAGCAGCCGTACCGTGCGATCGTCGGCGTCAACAAGCCTGCGCACGCTGCCGAGCCACAGCGCGATCGCCGCGCGGGCCGGCCGCGGTCCCAGAGCCTCAAACCGCGCTACCGCCGCCGCCGCCACCGCGGCATTGCGCCAGGCTTGCCACTGGGCGGGGTCCGGCGGCTGCGCGTGCGGGCCGGCAGCCAGGGCCGCAAGCACGGTGCGGTCCAGCAGGTCGGCGAAGTCGACCAGGGTATCGGCGTGCGCGGCCAGGTGCGCTGGCTCCAGCGCCGCAAGGCCCAGGTGGACAAGCGGCGCATCGGCGGCGCTGACCCAAGCCGCGACCGCTGCCATCGCGTGGGCGACGGCTTCGTTGTTCTTGGTCAGGTCTTGCGCGTCAGCAAGCGCACCTTGCAGCACGATCGCCCGCGCCGGCAGCCGCGCCAGCCGCTTGCGGACCGCGGCAGTTAGCGCGCGCGGCGGGGCATCTGCGACCCACCACACCTGCGGGTGAGCGACGGTCTGGGGCCAGTGCCCGGCATCGCAGGCGGACCACGGCACGCAGATCACCGTTGCCGCGTCGGCCGCGGCCAGCGCCAGGGCCATCGTTTGGCCGCCGGCCGGTTGCGCTGTCGTCGGCAGCAACCACAGGCCGTCTGTTCGGTGCAGCGGTTGAGTGCGCAAGGCTGCCAGCAAAAGCGACATCGGACCTCCCGACAGCGGCAATTAGCGCGAGCGGGCCGGTCGCGCAAGCGTCCTGGGATAGCGATTACATAACAAAGACTTAAGGATGCAGGGCTCCCTCAGCGTGCACACGCCAGGGTGCGTTGACAGCAAGCGCTGCCGCCGGTAAATTTCCGACCCCGCTGCGGCCCGCCCAATGGCGGCTCGCGGCACGACAGGCGCGTAGCTCAGTTGGTTAGAGCACCACGTTGACATCGTGGGGGTCCGCGGTTCAAATCCGCGCGCGCCTACCGAAAAGGCCAAGCAGGGATTCGATCACCGCTTGGCCTTTCGCATTTTTGGCTGCGTTGCTGTCCGCTGCCCCGCGATCAGCCGCGAAACACCGGTTCGGCCAGGCCCGGCAGACGCGCATCGGCACCATACAGGCCTTGCGCAATTTCCGCGAGGTCGTCGGGCCAGCCGAGCTCAAAGCGCAGATCCTGGCCAGTATGCGGGTGGCGAAACCCGAGCGCGTAGGCGTGCAGGGCCTGGCGCGGTACCTGGCCCAGCCATCCGGCGTCGCTGCGCGTGCGCTCGGTCTTGGCAAACGGCCGCTTGCCGCCATAGAGCGCATCGCCGGCGATCGGATGGCCCAACTCGGCCAGGTGCACGCGGATCTGGTGGGTGCGGCCAGTCTCCAAGGTGGCGATCACCAATGACGTCAGCGGCGTGCGCGCCAGTACGGTCAGGTGGGTCACCGCCGACTTGCCGTCGCTGGCCCGGCAGGTGAACTTCTTGCGGTCCGCCGGGTGGCGGCCATGCAGCCCTTGCAGCGTCCAGGTGTCCTGGCGCAAGGTGCCGAGCGCGATCGCCACATAGCGGCGCTCCAGCCGATGGGCCGCAAAATCCGCGCCCAAGCGCCGCAGCGCCTGCTCGGTTTTGGCGACGACCAGCAGGCCACTGGTGAACTGGTCGATGCGGTGCACCAGCCCCGGCCGATAGGTGTCGCCAAGCTCCGCCATCTCGGGCTCGTGGTGCAGCAGCGCATTGACGAGCGTACCCGACTCGTGACCGAGCGCCGGGTGGACCACCAGGCCCGCCGGCTTGTCGACCACCAGCAGGTGGGCGTCTTCGTACACGATGCGCAGGTCGATGGCCTCGGGCGCCGCCGACAGCTGCGGCCGCGGCTGCACACGCACCGCAAACCGCATCGACTGGTGCACCAGCAGGCTCGGCTTGATGCGCGCCTGCAAAGGCCCCGCCACCAGGCGAACGTGGCCCGCGTGCAGGTGTTCGGTCGCGCGCGCCCGGCTCATGCCGTCAATGGCGGCGCACAGCAAGGCATCGAGCCGCATGCCGCCCTGGTCGGGGGCAACGCCGATCTCCAGTTCAGTCGCCGCCGGGTCGGTCACGGCGCGGGGCGCACGGCCGTCAGCAACTTGTCGATTCCGGCCCCGGTCTGCTGGCCGCTCGACTTGAGCTCTTCCAGCTGGTTGGTCAGCTTGTTGCGCGACCCGGCGTCCAGCGCAATGGCGATCTCGGCTTCATGGCCGGCGTCTTCCAACTGGCCGACGCACGCCAGCGTTACCGCGTACTGGACCTTGTTGTCGGGGAACTCTTGCCGCGACAGTTCGGCCGCCAGTTTCGCCCACGGCAGGGCCTTGGCGCAGTTCTTGAGGTTGCGGTGCGCCTTGGCGATCTCGGCGGCACGCTCGCGCTTTTCTTTTTGCTTGCTCTCCTCGCTGCGGCCGTCGTTGGGGATGCCGAGTTCGTCCAGGTAGGTCGACCAGTCGGCCAGTTCCTGCCATTTGTCGAGCTTGCGCGCGGCGTTGATGCCGTGGTTCAGGGTCTGCTTGTACGATCCGACCAGTTGGCCGCCGTCGTCGCTTGGCCAGCGCCCGCTGGTGCGGTAGGCCTGGTAACCGGGCACTTGTTTGCCGACAAGCCCTAACGTTTCCGAGTACTTGCCGTCGCCATTGTAGTCCGATAGCCGGGTGTTGAGCGCGACCAATTCGTCGGGCTTGAGCGCCAGCGCCTTGTCGATGGCGTCGTTCATCGACGCCTCGTCCTTGATGCGCGCCGAGAACATCGCCACGTTGACCCAGGCATTGAGCAGGTTGGGGTACAGGTTGAGCGATCGGTGCAGGCTGACGATGGCCTCTTTGGTCTGGCCGAGCGAATTGAGGCACAGCGCTTCGATGAAGTGGTTCTGGAAGTCGTCGGGGTTGATGCGGATCGCCTCGCGGATCTCGACCAGCGCCTGATCTTCGCGACCGCGCTGCTTTTGGTGATTGCGCGCGTCGGTAAAACCCCGCTCCGCGATCATCCAGCGGCCGTGCAGGCCTTCGGACGACCCGAAGCCTTCCAGAAACACCATGCCGCCCAGACCGGCGACCACGGTGCCGACCGCCATCCATTGCGGCCAAGGCGTGGGCTTGTCGGCGGCGCTGTCGGGGCGCAGCATCGCGTCAGCGGCGGCGATGACCCCCATGTGCACGCAAAACAGAAACGTCGGCACCGGCAACTGCAACGGAAAGCTCGCCATGGCGTCGCCGCAGATCGCGACAATGCCAACCAGCGATCCCAGCGCGGCAAACGCCACCAGCGCGGCGCCTTCGGCCTTGTCGTTGGTCGCCCGGCTCGCCCGCGCGACGGTCTGGATGGTCAGACCCAGCGCCGACGCCAACAGCACCAGCAGCGCCGCCAGGCCGTGCCAGCCGTATTCGACGCCAAACTGCAAGAAGTCATTGTGGGCGCGGATTGGCTGCTTGGCGATGGTGAACATCTCGTTCTTTTCGCGCTGGACCAGGTACTTGGGAAACATCACCCGCCAGTTGCCGGCGCCGCCGCCCAGCGGCTCGTTCTTGATCGCCTCCCACGAGCTCTCGAGCATCGTGTAGCGCCAGCGGTAGTGATCGCTGCCGAACTCAAAGAACGACTTGACCAATTGCGGCACGCTGCGGTGCAGTTTTTCGTCACCGCCCTGGGTGGTCGCCGCCGGCTTGTAGTGGTCAGCCACGATCGCAATGCCGCCAGTCAATACCACCACCGCTGCCAACGGCTTGGCCAGGCTGGCGAGCGACGTGCGCAGCAAGCCAACCGGCTCGGGCAGGCCGCCGATTTCCGCCGGCGCAGCAGACTCTTGCGGGGCGGGCGGGTTCTGGGCCGCGCGGCGGGCCAAAAATGCGCCCACCGCCCAAGCCGAGCCGGCCGCCACCAGACCCAGCGCCGCGCCCGCCCACGCCGAGCGCGTCACCGTCAACATCGTGTAGTAAAGCAGCAAGTTGAGCGCCACCGCCGACGGCACCGCTACCCACACCGCCAGCAGGGTCCGGCCATGCAGGTACCACCGCACCGCCATCGCCAGCGCGACGTAGCACGCCGGCAGCATCGCCACCACCACCTGGGCCGCCATGTTGCGGTTGCCAAACGTCGATCCCGGCTTGGTAATGCTGTTCCACCGCTGCGCCGGCAGCAGGCCTTGGATGTTGTGCTGTTCGCCGATCCCGATGAGCGCGGTGACCAGGCCACCCGCCACCAGCCCGCCCAGCAGCCACCACAAGTGGCGCGGGCGCCGCACGCTGATGGCCGTGACCCAGAACACCGCGCCGGCCGCCAGCCAGCGGTGGGCGTCGTAGCGGGCAAACAGCGACAACTCGCCGCCGGTGTGCTTGGGTGCGACGGTCAGGCTGATTAGGATTGCCACCATCATCGCCAGCATCGCCCACACCAGCGGCGAGGTGCGCAGGCGAAACGGCCGGCCGATCCAGGCCAGGGCGCCGACCAGGGCCACCAGCAGGGCCGCGCCGTCGGCAAGGTACAGCTGCTTGGGCAGCTGGAAAAGATCGCGGATGTTGGGTGTCACCGCCCGCGCCAGCACGATGGCCAGGATGCCGATGCCGAACGGCACCAGATCCTCAAGCCAGTTGCTGATATCGCCGTCGGCCTGGGCCGGCGCGGGCTTGCGCACCACCGCGGCGGGCTTGACGGGTTCGACCTTGGTCTTGGGGTTGGCCACGTTGTCCTCAAACGCTTGCGTTCGCGCCGCCAGCGACAGGGCGCAACGGGGCCCGGCCGCCGAAAAAGGCGCGACAGTTTAGCGCAGGTTGGCCGCATCCGGGTACCTGGCGATCAGCCGTGATCACGCGGGTTCACTGGCGACAATCCGTTGATTTTGTTTCTTTCATGGGTTCTTCGGGCGTCGCCGCGCTGGCTGCCTCAAAACTATTTTGTGGCCCAAACGCGGTTTTTTCTGCGGCCGACCGATCACCCGGACAACCACCGGGGCGATGCGCCTCGCAAGGAGTCCACCGTGAACACCAGCCATTGTCCTTCGGCCGCCAACGATGCCCTTGATTGCGACTTGCGCGCGGCGGGTGCCACCGCCAGCCTGTTCGTTGCCCGCGACCGATTGGCTGTCGAGCTACAGCGACTCGACCGTCTGCATTGCGCCGCACGCAGCAACCCGCGCCGTTTTGGCCGCGCCATCCAGGGCCGGCACAACGCGGTGGCGCTGTGGCTGTACGGCGTGGCGGTCGGCGTCGCCGCCCACGGGCTGCACGATACCGCGCTCGCGCTGCTGGACGTCTTGCCGGGCATCGCCGCTGGCGCGCACGGCCGCCGCGAGTTGCTGTGCGACCTCATCGCCGAAAACGGCACCCACCCCCTGCTGCTCACCGCCTGATCGCGCTGCCAACGAGGAGATTTCGATGGACACCCAAGCTGTACCCCCTGCTCTGCCTACTTCAGCCTGCGAACCAAGCGACGGCTTCGCGGTCCTGGTCCACGGCGACCGCCGCTGGCGGCCGGTGTCGATCGGCGCCAAGACCGTGTTTGGCACCGACGCCGTGCCTGGCCGGGTGTGCGGTCCGACCGTCAGCGCGCGCCACTGCGCGGCCCGCGCCGAGGCGGGTGGCGTCGCGGTTGTCGACCTCGGGTCCGCCGCTGGCACCTGGATCGACGGCAAGCCCTGCAGCGGCCGACCGGTGCTGGCGACGCCCGGCAAGGTGGTGCGCTTGGGCCGGTCGCCGCTGGTAGTGGTGCGCGAGCGCAAGGACCGCCACGGCCGCTGGGTCGGATTCGGCCACTGGGGATCGTATTCACCCGCGGTGTGGCCGATTCTGGCGGAGATCGCGCTACTGGCCCAGACCGCCGTGCCCGCACTGGTGCTTGGCGAAACGGGCACCGGCAAAGAAGGCGCGGCCAACGCCATCCATGCCGCCAGCCCGCGCAAGGACAAGCCGTTCGTTGCCCTGAACTGCGCGGCGCTGCAAGGCGACCTGCTGCACGCCGAGCTTTTTGGGGCTGAGCGCGGCGCCTACACCGGCTGCACAGAGCGGCGGCGCGGGGCCTTTGAGCGCGCCGACGGCGGCACGCTATTGCTCGACGAGGTCGGAGAACTGTCGCTGGCCGCGCAAGCCGCGCTGCTGCGCGCGCTCGAGGTCGGCGAGATTCAGGTGTTGGGCGGCGCCGCCCGCAAGGTCGATGTGCGCCTGGTGTGCGCGACGCACCGCGACCTGGCAGCGATGGTGCAAGACGGTCGCTTCCGCCTCGACTTGTGGCACCGCATCGCTGTGGCCCCGATTGCGTTGCCGCCGTTGTCGGAGCGACCACAAGACATCGTTCCGGTATTTGCGCATTTCGCCGAGCAGGCAAGCGGCGTGCCGGCAGAGGTCGATGCCGAAACGGCTCAGATCCTGACCGGGCACGACTGGCCCGGCAACTTTCGCGAGCTGCGCAACGTGGCGGTGCGGGTGTTTGCCACTTCGTGCAGTGGCCATGTCGAAGCCGCCGACGTCGCGCGGGCGCTGCGGGTGGGCGGGCCTGGGCCGCAGTGGCTGCGCAGCGACGCCCAGCGCCGTCTGGGCCACGTGCAGGCGTTGCTCTCCGAGGGCGCCGATCCGGCCGACGCGTGGCGACAAAGCGGCATGCCGCGCGGCACCTTCTATCGCTACCTCAAGCGGGTGCGGGCGCTCGGCTGACGGGGTCGGACACAGCATGTGTCCGAATCGGACACTGCTCTTTCGCTGTCGGACACAGCAACTGTCCGATGTCGGACACTTGGCTGTTGGTGGCGCCGCGCCGCCTGGTCTTCAATGGGCCTAAATCAAACGCGATTTTGCGCGGCTGGCGGTGCCGGCAGGTTGGCACGCCGTTTGCAAGTTTGGTCAGTATTCGCCAGCCCCGGGTTGTGACCCGGGGGTGCCGCGGATGCCTGCTGGGACCGCCGCACTACCGGCTGGACCCCGGTATCCGGCGGGTGCTTGGCGATACTGCGGTCCGGCATTTTTGACGCCGCCACCGCTCGGTGCGACGCCGGGCTTGCAAGACACGGGGAATGTCCTGCAGGCCCGGCGCGCTCTCGACTGCATCGCCAACCGGCTCGCGGCGGTGTGGTAAGGACCCGCGTAAAATCTATTCGATTTTCCACGTTGGCCCGTTGCTCGCCAAGTGGGTCGCAAACTCGCGACTTTGCAAGTCGACTCGCCGCTCCGCCTAATGTCGAGGTCGACTGAGTTATTATTTTACAAGCCCTTACACGGGCCCTAATAGCTACAAATTGGCTGCTGCAGTGTTCTGCGCGGTGTTCCGCGCGGTGTTCCGCGCGGTGTTCTGCGCGGTGTTCTGCGCGGTGTTCTGCGCAGTTGGCGTTGCGGCGCGCCGTACGCGCAATGCCGTTCGCGATCCATAGAGAATTGCCGTTCGCGATCTACAGGGAATTGGCCGAAATCCACCAACGTCCCTCTTTTTGGGTCAGCTCGATCGGACGCGGCATGGCGTCTTTGTTCTTGAGGTCTTTGATGAAAAGCTTGATCTTGGTCGCCGTCACCGTCTGTTTGCGGGCGACCTGAATGGTCGGCTTGGCCGGATCGGCCACGTACCAGGCGGCCTGACCGCTGAAGCGCTTCCATTCGTAGCGCTGCAGTTGGCTTTTTTGTTCGCCTGTCTCTTTGCGATCGGCGTGCAACTCTTCCAGATACGACTCGAATTTGCCGGCCATGCCAGCGGCCAGCGCCCGCAACACCACCGCTTCGGGCCCGACGGTGTCGGCGGCTGGTTCGGCAGCTGGCGCTTTGGGCGCTTCGGCGGGCATGGGGGCCGACCACGCGCTGGCGCAAAAAAGGGTCAAACACAGCGCGGCGACCAGCGGACGGAACAATGCGGCGGGCTTCATGGGCGGATCCTTGCGGCGCAGCAGGCGTGCGCGGTGGGCGACAACGCCGGCATTGTGGCGCGGATTCAGGCGCGGCGCTATGCCCTGGCCGACACCCGCAAGATCGCAACCTTGAGGTAGCGACCTTCGGCGTGCGCTGGCGCGGTCGGGTGGTCAGCGCTGGCTCCGCGCAAGGCCAGCAGCTGCACGGTGCGGCCGGCCTGCTGGGCGGCCATGGCGATCATGCGCACGAACGCAGGCGGCTCCAGCAAGCCCGAGCACGAGCACGACACCAGCCAGCCGCCATCGCGCACCGCCGCGACGGCCACGGCGTTCAGCGCCTGGTACTTTTGGACCGCACCGTCGAGCGCTGCGGCCTTGGTGGCGAATTTGGGGGGATCCACCACCACGATGTCCGGCTTGTCCGACTCCGGCGCGTCGCCAAACGCCCGCAGCGCGTGGATGGCCTCGCCGCACTGTGCCTCGACTGTCAGGGCGTTGCGCTCGGCGTGGCGCACCACCGCATCGACCGCCCGCTGTGAGGCGTCGATGCACAACACGCGCCGGGCCCCTGCGCGCGCCGCCTGCAGGCCAAAGCCGCCCACATGGCAGAACGCATCGACCACGAAGCGGTCTTTGGCCAGGGCGGCCACGGCGAGGTGGTTCTCGCGCTGATCGCAGTACAGGCCGGTCTTTTGCCCGGCACCTGGTTCGACCACGAAGTGAACGCCGCCGAGCAGCACGTCCGATTCGCGCGGCATCGGGCCATGCGGCTCGTTGGCGCCGGCCGGCAGGCCTTCGGACGGGTGGATGTCGGCGGGCACGCGCACGCACACCCACGCCAGGCCAAGCTCGCGCAGCGCAGCCACAATCGCGGCGCGGACCTGCCAGATGCCCGCCGAGGTCACCTGCACCACCGCGCCGTCGCCGTACTGGTCCACGGTACAGCCGGGCAGCAGGTCGCCATCGGCGTTGAGCAACCGAAATGCGCTGGTATCCGGGCTGGGCAGCCCGAGATCGGCGCGCAAGGCGGCCGCGCGCTTGACCCGTTCGGCCGCGACCTCAGCCAGGGTCGGCAGGGTCTGCGGTTCCAGCACATCGCGGCCGTGCGCAACCAGGCGAACCGCAATCTGGCTATCCGGGTTGTAATAGCCTAGGCCGAGCCACCGCGCATACGGATCGAATACGCCGCAGCGCACGCCCGGTTCGACCTGGGTGTCCGGCCCCGTCACCACGTGGGCGATTGCGCCCGAAAACAGCCACGGATGGCCCGCCAGCACCGGCGTCGCCATGCCGGGCCGCAAGACGATCGACACCGCCCCAGGCCAGGTCGGCAATTGAGCGGGCAGCGGCACTGGGTCGGCCTTGGGCCGCGGTCCCGGGGCGTGACCCTTGCGGGGAGGCGGTCGGCCGGGCATCGGCTACTCAGCCGCGTCGACAAAGTGCTCAAAGCTGACCACTTTTTCGCCTTCGCTGACGTTGATGAGCTTGACGCCCTGGGTGTTGCGGCCGATGACGCGGATGCTGTTGACCGGAATCCGCAAAAGTGTTCCGCCGTCGGTCACGATCAGCACTTCTCCGCTGGGATCGACGGCGCGCAGGCCGACCACCTTGCCGTTGCGGGCGGTGGTCTTGATGGCGATGACACCTTTGCCGCCGCGGGTCTGCAGGCGATAGTCCTTGGGCGGCGTCGCCTTGCCGTAGCCGTTCTCACAGATGGTCAAAAGCGCAGCGCCGGCAAAGGGTTGTGCTGTCGTTTCGTCGGGTTCGGCCAGCTCTTCTGGCTCAGGGACATCGCTGTCGTCCAGTTCCGTGCCAGGCGCTGGGATGACGGCGAGGCTGACCACTGCGTCGCTGCCGGTCAGGTCGATGCCGCGC
>CAXRHS010000697.1:0-7271 GCA_964230235.1 Myxococcota bacterium | reverse complement strand
GCCGACTGCAAACGCCACTGCACCAATGATCAGGGTGCCCGCCAGTTGCACGACGGCGATCGACAGGCCGCGCACCAGACCGCGCGCCGATTCGCGCACCAACGACCACCAGGACAGGCCAGGCGGCGGCCGGCCGGTCAGCGCGAGTTCGGTCCGTTCCGCCAACAAACTGAACAGCGGCGCACACACGGGCAAGCCCAGCGGCAAGGCCACGGCGATGGCCGCGAGCCAGACCAGCAAATGGGCGCACGCGCGCGCAAAGCCCTGCAAAAGCTGCTCCCACCACGCCGGCCCGACCGTGGGCACCAGCCAGCGCGCGATGTCCTGGTCCCACGCCGCTGCCGCCGCCAGCGCGGCCACCCAGACCAGGGTGTACAGCGCGGCCGCAGCACCGCACAAAAGCAAGACGTCGCCATGGCGCAGCGCGAGCGCTGGGCCCTCGGCAATGGCGCGCGCGCCCTGCCACGCCTTGACCAGCGCAGTGGGATCGTCAGTCGCGGCCATGGGTCGCCGCGTCCACGACGGCTTGTGCAGCAGCGCGGCCGTGTGGGTCGCGGCTGGCTTTGGGTAGCAAGATGCCGCGCTGCGCCATCGCCAGCAGCGGCCCATCCCAGGCGCTGTCGCCGAGCGCGACGGCCGGTTGTGGCAGGCCCAAGCGCTGCCAGGCCGCGACCTTGCCCCAGCCGACCGGCGCGGGCTCTTGGGCTGCGCCGTCCTGGACCTCGATGCCAATGACGCCGGCGGCGCGCAGGCCATGGCGGGCAACGCCCCACTGCACCACCGGCCGAGGCGACGCCGACACCACCCACACCTGCACGCCGCGATCGCTAGCAGCATTGAGTTCATCGAAAAGCCAGCGCCGCGGGCTCACCTGGTCCAGCGCCGGCAATAGCGCCGCCTGTGCCCTGGCCGCGTCGGCCTGGGCCAACACGCGCGCCGACCACCGGCACGCACCTTGGTAATCGCCGTGGCCCATTTCGCGCTCGTAGTCGGCAAAGACCACGCCGCCCGTCGGCCATGGGTCGCCTGCTTCGGCGCGGCGCATCACCTCGTCGCCGACATCGCCGGCCCACAAGGTTTCGTCGGCGTCGGTGGCGATGAACGCGCCGGGCGGCACGGCGCGCAAAGCGGCAATGGTCGTCGCGGCATCGGCAACGGGCGGCAGGGCTGGCAGCGGGGTGTCGGCGGTCGTCATGGCGGCAGGATGGCATGGCACCGCCAGGTTGTCATCGCGGGCGCCGTTGCCCACAATCTGCGCCCGCACCGAGGTTTGACCATGCGCTTGACCGTTGCTGTTGTCCTCTCCGTCGCGCTGGTCGCTTGTGGAAAGCCGCCGTCGCCCGTCGCCGCTCCGCCCGCGGTTGCCGAACCTGCGACGCCTGCATCGCCTGTCGCGCCACCGGCCGCGCCGTCGCCAGTGGTCGCCGCGCCTGCGCCTGCCAGCCCGGCCGCCGCTGAACCGACGCTGTGCGAAGTGGAGTTGAGCGGATCGGTCACAGCCGCCGTGGGCGCGAGCGAAGCGCCGTTCGCATTCGTGGCCATCGGCGACTGCCTCGACCCGGCCGCCAAGGTGCTCGGCCGCGACTTCGTCAACAAGCAAGACGGCAAATGGTTCATCGAGGTCTTTCCGCCGTGCGGCACCGACCTGACGGTGTGCGCCAGCTTGGAGCCCGCAACCGCGATGCCCAACGCGCCCGGCGAGACGCGCCGCTATGGCAAGCTCGACCGCTTGCTGCACGCGCAAGGCGTCGGTGAAATCGAGTTCAAGGAACTGGCGGTGCCGCTCAGCGACGGTCCACCGCGGACCTTCGACACGCCATTTGCGCGCTGAACCCGGCGAATTGTCGACACCTGCGCCAACAAAACGTGGCGCGTGTACCGCCCCGCTGTTACATTGCGGGCCGCGAGCGGGCTGCGGGGCAGCAAGCCGGCGCGCGTGCGGAGCACGATGGCCGAAGGACCGATGAGCGTAGGTGGGCAGGCGATCCTCGAAGGCGTGATGATGCGCTCGCCGCACTCGCTGGCCGTCGCGGTGCGCCGACCCAACGGCGAAATTGTGGTCAAAGAAGACCGCTGGGTGTCGATTTGGGAGCGGGCGCGGGTGCTGCGCAAGCCGTTTCTGCGCGGCGCAGTGGTGCTGTTCGAGTCGTTGCACAACGGCATGAAGGCGCTGACCTTCTCTGCCGATCAAGCGAGCCGCGGCTTGGAGGGCGAACCGGAGGCCGGCGCCGAGCAGGCACCGCTGAGCGACCTGGCCATCTTTGGCACCATCTTGGTGTCGATCGCGTTCGGGTTTGCCCTTTTTGCGGCGCTGCCACACTTCTTGACCTGGCTGGCCGGCAATGTCCTGGGCAATGCTTCACTGGCCTCGGGCAAGGACCTCGGCTTTCAAGTCGTCGACGGCATCATCAAGATCGCGGTCCTGGTCGGCTACCTGGCGCTCATCTCGCGCATGCCCGACATCCAGCGCGTGTTCCAGTACCACGGCGCAGAGCACAAGAGCATCTACTGCTACGAAGACGGCAAGCCGCTGACGGTCGAAAATGCCCGCGGCTATACCACCTTGCACCCGCGCTGCGGCACCAGTTTCTTGTTGATCACCGTGGTGGTCTCGATCCTGCTTTTCAGCGCGGTGTTTCCGCTTTTGCCCACGATTTCAGAGACCAAGTGGCTCAATCAGCTGGCGTACGTGTTCATCAAGCTGCCGCTGATGTTCCCGGTCGCAGGCATCGCCTACGAGATGACGCGCCTGAGCGCCCGCTATCCCAACAATGCCATCGTGCGGGTCTTTACCTGGCCGGGCTTGAAGCTGCAGCACATCACCACCCGCGAGCCTGACGACACCCAACTCGAAATCGCGCTGGTCGCGCTGCAAATGACGCTGCGGCGCGAGATTGCGCTGCAAGCGGGCGCGGCCTTGCAAACCCAGGAAGAGCCGGTGGTGTTCGCTTCCTACCCGGCGTTTCTGGCTGCGACCGAGGCGCCGGTGCACGGCGTCGCGCTGGCGGCGTAGCTCGGGCATACTGGCGCGCCCCGCGGCCTGATGCTGGGTCTTCGCGGGACGCAGACTTGGCGCCACATCCCTCTGCGCGCGCGCCACACAATGCCGAGGCTTTGTGATGTTCGATCGACTCGCCCGCGTGGCGCTGCGCTACCAGGAACTGGGCGACGCGCTGGCCACCAACGAAATTGCCGCCGACCCCGAAAAATCGATCAAGCTTTTGCGCGAGCGGGCTGCCATCGAGCCGGTCGCGTTGGCCTATACGCGCTGGCAGGATCTCGGTCGCCAGATCGCTGACACCGAGGCCTTGCTGGCGGCCGAGACCGACCCCGAAATGCGCGAGCTGGTCAAAGACGAGTTGCATCAACTCAACACGGCGTTGCAGGTCGCTGAGGCGGAACTCAAGGAACTGATGATTCCGCGCGACCCGCGCGACGACAACAACTGCGTGGTCGAGATCCGCGCCGGCACCGGCGGCGAAGAGGCCGGGCTGTTTTGCGGCGATCTGCTCAAGCTCTATGCCCGCTACTGCGAGCGCAAGGGCATGCAGTTTGAGGTGCTGTCCAGCAACGAGACCGAGATTGGCGGCTACAAGGAAGTCGTCTGTTTCGTGCAAGGCGTGCGCGCGTTCGCTACCTTCAAGCACGAGTTCGGCACCCACCGCGTCCAGCGCATCCCGGCCACCGAAGCGCAGGGCCGCATCCACACCTCGGCTTGCACCGTCGCAGTGCTGCCCGAAGTCGAAGAAGTCGACATCGACATTCGCGACGCCGACCTGCGCATCGACACCTATCGGGCCGGCGGCGCGGGCGGCCAGCACGTCAACCGCACCGATTCGGCCGTGCGCATCACCCACCTGCCGACCGGCATCGTGGTGCAGTGCCAAGACGAGCGCAGCCAGCACAAGAACCGCGCGCGGGCGATGATGCAACTGCGCGCCAAGCTCTTTGATCAACAGCAACAATCGCAAAACGCCGCCCAGGCGGCCCAGCGCAAGGAGCAGGTGGGATCGGGCGACCGCAGCGAGCGCATTCGCACCTACAACTTTCCCCAGAACCGCCTGACCGATCACCGGGTCAACCTGACGCTCTACAACCTCGACCAGATCATGCAGGGCGACCTTGAAGCCGTGGTCATGGCGCTGCAAGCCGCGGAGCGGGCCCAACTGCTGGCGGCTGAAGGCGAACACGGCGGCCTGTAGGCGCAAGTCACGGACTGGCCGCTACCAGGGCATCCAACACCAGCGCCGCGGCTTCGGCCTCCGCCTGCGCGTCTTTGCACATCGGGTCGCCAGCGACCGCCAGCGCGGCCAGCGCCTGCGCCTTGCGCAATGCCCGCAAGGCCTCGGCAGCGCGCACCGCAATCGACTCGACTTTGATGATCGGCTCCAGTCGTTGCGCCGCGTCCGGCGGCGGTCTGGGCGGCGGTGTGGCCAAGAGCGGTCGCAAGTCCCAGGCCAGGGTCAGCCGCGCCCACTGGCTGTCGAGCTGACTCCAGCGACCGCTGCCGCCGGCCAGGGTATCGGTCCAGCCGGTGCCAGCGTGGACGCCATCGTGCAAGCCCAGGCCGACGCTGGCGGGCACCAGCAACCACCACCGACTCTGGGGCGGTGGCGCCTGCCAAGGAATCGGTCGCACCGCCCGGGCCAGCGCGGCGCGCACGGCTTGGGTCGGCACGTCGGCAACCGTGCACGGCGTGGGCGTTTCGGCTGCCGCGCCGGGCGTCGGCCAACTGGCAAACGTGGCGATCAAGATCAGCAAACAGCAGTGCAGCGACATCGGCGGCTCCGGGTGCCGCGTCGAGTGCGGCGGCCGGCCGCGTCGGTGCACGAAGCGTGCCAGCGCCCATACGAGACAACGGTGGGAATTTTCGTTTCTTTGTTTTGTCTCACCGCGCCAAGAAAGCGCGACAAAGTGAGACGCAAGTGAGACGAAGTGAGACAGGTCGCGCGCTCAGCCGCCGCCCGTCAACCGGTCACCTTCAAACTCTTCGATTGCCTTGCGAAATTCCGCAGGAAGCGCAACAGGCTCAAAGCTGTCGTCGAGCCACACCAAGGTCAGGCGGCCGGTCGCGACCACGTGCGGTCGCCGCTTGTCCATGATGAGCGCGTGGAACGTGTAGCTGGTCCGGCCCAGGTGAGCTACCCGCACATAGATGACCAGCACGTCGTTGTAGCGGGCCGGCGCGCGGAAATCGACATCGACATGGGCCACCGCGCCCGGCGGCAGGTGGGCCAGCGCCTGCGACAGCGCGCCCGAACCTGGGCGAAAGCGCGCGGCGTCCAGGCCCAGGTGGTGCAGGTAGTCCATCCGGCCGACGTCGAGGTACATCGAAAAACTGCCAAAGAACACGATGCCGACCGCGTCGGTTTCCGCCAGACGCACCCGCACTTCGGTGCTGAAGCTGTAGGCGTTGCGGTCGGTGGTGACCGCGGCAGCTAGGGTTTGGGGCACGGCAACCCCAGCGCGCACAGTGGATTGGGCTTGGCCGGCGCGCCTTTTTGGACCAGCAACTGCCGCTGCAGCCAGCTGGTGCCGTTGCGCCCATCGCGCGCCACCAGCCACAAAGTGACCAGTTTCTCGGTCTTGCCGGCGTCCAGCGTCGGAGCCACCAGGCCCATCTGCGGCAGATCATCGAAGCTGCGGTCGCTGTCAAAGGTGCCGCCGGTGGTGAACCACGAAAACAGCAGCGTCTCCATGTCGGGCTTGGTCGCCTTGGGGTCTTGCGAGGGTCCGATCACCTGCTTGTCTTTGGGGGCAAAGCGCGGCCACAACTGCAGCGCTGCACCGGGCGCGACGACCGGCGTGGCCTCCAACGGCCAGTCCACGCCGCGCGAGACGTCTGCCGCGAGGTCGCTCGCCGGTAGCCGCAGGCCCACGCCGTGCAGCTTGGGGTTCTCGTTGGCGCTCTGGCAGCGGCCGTCGTGCTTCTTGGCCACCTTGGCGGCGATGCGCGCACAGTCGTTGGCATAGTTGTTGCCGTCGCAGCCGCACACGGTATTTTGCGCGCACACCAGCGGGTCTTTGGGGCAGGGCTTTTCGGCGGCCGGGTCAAACGCCAGGCACGCGCCTGCCATCGGCGCGATCGTCAAGCGCTTGTAGCCGGCGAGGCAGCGCGATCGATCGGCGCACGGCTTGGCCAGCATGGCAGCCGCCGAGGTCGGGCAGGTGCCGCCGTAGGCGCTGGCGAGCCCGGCCTGAAAGAGCACGTACATTTCGGGAATGTCGGCACCGCCAAAGCTGCCCATGCCGCCTTGACCCGCTTCGGGCGCCACCCCGCCGGCAAAGCAGCCCGCGTCCGGTTTCTGGGCCGACGTGGATGCTCCGGTTGGCGGCTTGAGGCCCAGCTTGTCAAAGACTTTGGGCGCGTTTTGCAACGCCTGGATGACGTGAAAGAACCCAACCGTCGCGGTCGGACCGGTACCGAGATCCACCTGGACGTCGGGGTCGATGCAGCCAAAGTTGCCGTCTTTGCTCCACGCGAACGGGCAAAACGCCCACGCATAGCACATCGGCGCGGTGGGATCATGACCGACCAGCAGCATGTCGAGCGTGGACGCCTGGGTCAGCCGAATCTCAGGCGGTTCAGCGCGCACGCCGATGACCCGGAACTTGTCGACCAACGACGGCGGCGCAAAGTCCTGGCCACACCCCAACAGACCGGCCATGGCGGCCATGGCCAGTGCGGTCGCGATCGAATTGGTTGAGCTTGGGCGGCGCACCTGACTACCTCGGGCGAAACTCGACGACGAACGCGATCTTGCTGCTCATCGGCTTGCCGTCGCGGCTGCCGGCGGCAAACGGACACTGCCGGATGTCGCGCATCGCCTGGCCATCGAACGGTTCGCCGGCCCCGCGCAAGATCTTGACCTTGCGCACCGCGCCATCTTCGCCGATTTCAAGCTGCAGCGTCACCTCGACCACCCGGCCGCCCATTTCGGCCCCTTCTGGCCATTGGATGAAGCGGTCGCAGCTGCCCTTGGGTCGCGCCTGCACAATCTCGACTTTTTTCGGCGCGTCCTCGGCGACTTCGCCCGCCGGCTTGGGCGCTGGGTTGGGGTCAACCGGCGCGCGCCGGCGCACATTGTCGGCATTGGCTTGGACTGCGGGGTCGCCCAGCACGTCTTCCTTGCCGGTTTGCACCGCAACGCCGTCGCCACCCGCGTCGCCGTAGGTCTTGGAGAGCTCTAGCGGCGGCGGCTCACTGCTCGGGGGCGCTTTGGGCGCCGGTTGCGCGGACTTGGGCTGCGCGGTCCTGCGCGGCGCGGCGG
>CAXRHS010000696.1:0-2284 GCA_964230235.1 Myxococcota bacterium | reverse complement strand
CTGAAGCCGCGGGCTCAGGATACCAAGCCCGGCCTGCGCCGGGCTGGGCTTTTGTATTAGATTACTTAGTCTTGCGCAGGCAAGGCTTTGCACACCTAGGCCGCGGCTTCAGCCGCCGGCAGTACCTGCGAGGTGTGTCTGAGCACCATCCCGCCGGTCGCCCCCATTCCAGGAACCACACCCAGGCCAATGGTCTCACGTTGGCGCTTCGCCACCCGGGTGTTACAGTAGCGGGTCTGCTGGCCTTTCAGAGAACAGGGCGTTCTTTGAAGCGGCCGCTGGCCCGGCGGATGCCCACATCGCGCCAGTCCAACGTGGCAGCGACCCCCAATTCCGGCGTACTTCTTGGGCCTTGGCGACCGCGTGCGCAACGAATTTCCGCAACCGTTTGGTCCCTACGAGTTGCTGCGCCGGCTTGGCCGCGGCGGTATGGCCGAGGTGTACCTGGCCAAAGCGCCGACCACCCACGGCGACAGCCGCCTGGTCGCCCTCAAGCGCATGCACGCGCAGTTGACCGAAGACCAGAGCGCCGTCGACATGCTGGTCCAAGAAGCGCGACTGGCCATGCGCTTTGACAACGCCAACATCGCGCAGACCTTTGAGTTGGGCTGTCACGACGGCACCTCCTTCTTCATCATGGAGTACGTGGACGGCGTCGACCTCGGCACGCTGGCCTCGAGTTGTGAGAACCGCGGGGCCCGCTTGCCCGCTCAGTTGGTGGCCCACGTGTGCGCCGGCATCGCGCGCGGGCTGTCGTATGCCCACGAACTCGCAGACGAAAACGGCACCCGTCTTGGCATCGTCCACCGCGACGTCAGCCCGCAAAACGTGCTCATCAGTCGCATGGGCGAGGTCAAGATTATCGACTTTGGCGTGGCCAAGGTCGCAGCCCGCATCCAGCAGACGATGGCCGGGATCATCAAGGGCAAGTACGCCTACATGAGCCCTGAGCAGGCCAGCGCCGAGCCGGTCGACCCGCGCAGCGACGTGTTCAGCCTGGGCGTGTGCATGTGGGAACTGGTGACCGGCAAGCCGCTGTTTCGGGCGCTCGGCAGCAATTCGCCGTTTGCCGTGCTGCGCGCCGTGCGCGAAGACCCGATTGCCAAGGCCCACAACACGGCGCAGGGGCTGTCGCCAGAACTGTCGGCGATCATTCACAAAGCGCTGGAGCGGGACAAGACCGCCCGCTTTCAGAGCATGGCCGAGCTGGCGAACGAGCTGGAGAGCTGGCTGCGCAAGACCGCGCCCGGCTACGACGCTCGGCGTCTGGCCGACGACGTGCGCAAGATCGTGCAAGCGGCGCCGCCCGGGTCCGTGCCGCAAAACGCGATCGCCACACCCCCGCTCGCCAAGATGGCACCCGACGAGTACCAGCCGTCGCAGCTTTCGGTGGTGGCGCAAAGCCCGCTGCAGCCCGGTCGCGTGCCGCCGCGCCGGCCCAACCACGCCCAAACCGCGCCCGAGACCTATGCCGCAGGTAACGCCCGCCAGCCGTCGATGATGTATCCGCGCGCCTACCTGTTGCCGGACCAGCGCGCGGATCTGGAAGCCGCCGCCTTGTCGACCGACCCGGAGCCGATGCCCACGCCCGCGCTGGTGTGGACCCCGCCGACCGCGCCTGCCTAGTGGCCGTCGCGGCGGGTGGTCAAGCAGTTCTTGTGGGTCGGAGCGGTCGCGCTGGTGTTCGCGCTCGGCTGGAGCACGATCGCGACCCTGGTGCGCATGGGCACCATCTGAGCGCGTCGCGGCGCATTTGGCGCCTACGCCGGCTGGAGTTGGTGCAGCGGCAGCTCAAATTCCAGCTTGCCCACGCGGACCTTGACCGTGCGGCCCAGGTTGGCGACCACCTCGCCTTCTTTGCCGGCCAGCAGCCCGCCGGTCAACACCACCTTGGCGCCGGCCACAGGCCCTTGCGGCGGCAGCGGCTTGGCTGGCTCGCGCGGCGGCGGCTGCGCGTCGCGTCCCACTGGCGGCCGCGGCTCCTGGCGCCGGCGGTCGTCGTGGTGCGGTTCGCGCGGCGGTCCACCGCGATCTTGCGGCCAGGCCCCGCGCGGACGCTCGCCCTGCCATAGCGGGCGCGGCGGCGGCTCGGGCTCGGGCGGCGGTTGCAGAAACGGCACGATCCGTTCGATGAGGTTGGGCCGCGGCTCCGTCGGCAGTTTGCGCGGCGGAGCGGGCGCTTGCGGCCGGTAGGGCTGCCAAGGGCGCGCGGCTGCCTGGACCCGCGCGGGCGGCAGGGTCGGCGCGGCACCGGCGGCCGGTGTCGAGGCCGGCGCGGCGGGCG
>CAXRHS010000695.1:0-7566 GCA_964230235.1 Myxococcota bacterium | reverse complement strand
CAGCGGTCCGTTGATCGCCGCGCGGCGGGCCGCGACCCAGAACCGGCTGACCACACTGCAATTGCATGTCGACGCCCACGTTGCACTGCTGACGCGGGTCGATGCCTGGCAAGCGGCGCGCGCCGCCGACCAGAGCACGCTCGAGCGACCGCGCGACTTGTTGCGGGCGGCGCAGGCTTGGACGGCGGCCCTGGCGCCGCTTGGCGTGGTCGTCCAGGGGCCGCCCAAGACGCAAACGAGATTGGAAAGGCCCCAGAAACGGGCTCTGCCCCAGGGCATCGACGCGTTTACTTCACCAGCTGGTGCGCAAGTGCTCGCCGGCCGCAGCGCGACGGCCAACGATGCCCTGGTCACTCGGGTGCTGCGCGGTCGCGACCTGTGGTTTCACCTGCGCGACGACACCGGCGCGCACGTGGTGCTGCAGGTGGGCGCGACGCCGCCGGCGGAAAGCGAAGTTCAAGCGTGCGCCCAACTGTGCGCCCACTTGTCGGGTGTGGCCAAAGCGGACCGCGCCGAGGTCCTGGTCTGTCCAGGAAAAGGCGTGCGCAAGGTCAAAGGTGCGCCGGCAGGTAGCGTGTATTCGACTGGCGCAAGGTCGGTGCTGGTCGTGGTGCGCGCGGAAGTTGTGGACGGCTTCTATGCGCGGCGTCACGGGGCACGCGTCGATCGGTCGGCCGGCGGCAAGGAAAGCGACTGAAGCGCGCGCGAGCCGGCAACCAAGTTGCCAACCGGACGGCAGAGACCCAAGGCTCCCGCGCGTCCCTTTGGTTTCAGCGGATTGAGCGCTACTTGGCCTTGTCGCAGCTCAGGCCGCGCAGCAACGTGATCCCGAACTTGCTGGTGACGAGGATGTCGGTGCAGCCGTCGGCGTCCAAATCGACGATTTGTTGCTTCTTGACCTCTGGCAGAGTCCGCATGCGCCCGCTGTAGGCAGCAAAGCCACCCTTGCCGTCGCCCAACCACATGGTGACTTCGTGTTCTGCTTTGCTGAGCAGAACCAGGTCTTGCAGGTCGTCCCCGTTGACGTCGGCGATCTCGACCGCAGCCATCTGGATTGCCGCTTCGATCAGGTTGACCTTGGCCGCAAAGGCGGCATTGTCGCCAAACGTCTCGCCCTGACAGTAGCCGACGGCGTTGACGCTGGCGCACAGCAGGTCGGTGGTCTTGTCTTGGTTGACGTCGCGGGCACCGCAGGCTTGCACGTTGTCGCCCACCACCACGCCGTCGCCCAACGCGACCTTGAGGGGGCCTTCTTTGCCAGCGGCGGCGACAAGCGGGGTCACCTTGTTGCTGGAATTTTGGACCGCAAACAGCCCGAGGCTTTTGGCGGCACCGTAGGTGGCCGCAAGCAAGCTGGAGGGATCACCTTTGAGGGTGCGGTACTCGACGTCACTGTAATGGGTGAGCTTACCCGACTCCTTGTGCAGCCACGGCCGCTTGTCGCCTGCAAACGGCATGTGGGCAACAACCCCCTTGCCGGTGCCCTTGAACAAGCGGATGCGCGGCGTCATGTAGGCCGCCGTCTTGGGGTCGCCGCTACCCACCATGGCCACCGCAACATCGTTGACCTTGTCGCCGGTGAAATCGCCGATTACCACATCGACCGGGTTGGTCCCGGCAGACTGCGCGTACGCAGCGCCGATGAGCAGCGGTTCGAACGTGCCGTGCTTGAGTTCAAGCCCGAAGGGCTTGGTCTTGTCCGCGCCCTGCATGAAGGTGAAAAGCGACGCCCGCTTGAGCGGCGCGCCGCCTTGACCAAAGCCTTTGAGCGGATTGAGCTTGTCTTTGTCGTCCGGACGGTAGTTGCGGCAGCAAATACCCGTTCCTGCGTCCGGGTCGCTGTTTTCGGGACCGTAGTCGTTTTCGAACTCGTGCACCGACGAATAGGTTTGGCAGTCCGCGCACTTCTCAGGCTTGGTCGGCACGCCCATGAAGTAGTCGCTGTCGTCGCGAACAACCGCAATATCTAGCGCCTTGTCGTTGTCGAGGTCGCCAAACGCCCAGGCGACCGGCGAACCAAACTTCTCGACGCTGCCGGCGGCACAGTCCACCACCGATCCTGCTTTGGTGGCAAAGGCGTTGGTGTTGGGACTGAATTCCGCCGTGCGCGGCGTGACGATGGGCAGGCCATCTTTGTTTTGCCAGTAGTGCAGCGTCCAGACCGGAAATGGCACAACGGGCGCACCAATGGCGTTGGGCCCACAGCCGCCCTTGAAATCCGGCAGGGGGTCGGCAGCCTTGGGCGCGTAGATGGACGCGCTGCTTTTGCCAAACGCCAGCAGGTCTGGCTTCTTGTCGTCGCCCAGATCGATGGCTTGCGAAACTGCAATTTCGCGGGGGCCACACACGCCTACGCCCGCGCAGCCGCACAGGTGGTAGACGCGCGGCGCCCGGAAGTCGCCGTCCGCCAGACCAAGCCATACCGGAACGCCCGCCGGCGGACCGGCGTCGACCGCCATGATGTCGAGGAAGCCGTGAACGTCGTTGTCGAAATCAGCGGCCAGCGTCCGCTTGATCGCCCCGCCCATGACCCAACTGCGAAAGCACATGGCGGAATGACTGTTGTCGTTGTAGTACAGCGGCACGACGGTCACCTCGCGGCCGCCTGAGACCACGACCAGGTAGGGCGCTTTGCCTGGACCGACATTGGCCAGGCGAATATCGGTCAACCCGCCCTCAAAGTGCAGGTTTCGGCCGATCAGGTTGCCCTTGGTGTCGGTCTCCTCTGCGAACAGACCGTTGTAGTTGCCCTTGAGCCAGCGCATGTGGCCCGCCTTGGAGAGCACGATGAGGTCCGGACCATCGTCGCCTTGCGGTTGCGAGTACTCAACCTTGAGGATGGTGCTGGTGTCCGCTGCATCAAAAAACTGATAGGAGTCTTGCGCCTGTAGCAGTTCGCCGTCGCCGGTGACATTGCGGTAGCAGCTGACGAAATTGCGCTTGCTGTCGCCGACGCACACGTCGTCGAGCTTTTGTGGATCCTTCCAGAAGTTGCCAACGGCAATCGACGAAATGGCGCTCAGGCCCTTGTTGTTCTGGGTGTACTTGGCCGCCTGAAAGACCGTCGCCTCGGTGACCTTGAGCATTGCCTCGGCGGTCAGTTCGCCGCAAGGTTTGAAATCCTTGCCATCTTTGCAGTTGGGGACAAGCACCGACAGCGCCACGACCAGGCCCTTGTTGTCGGAATCGGCCGCGACCACGATGTCAGGCTTCTCGTCGCCGTCGATCTTGGCAAGTTCGGCCACCGCAGCCGCTTCCTGCAACGGCAACATGGCGACCGGCCGATAGCCGCGGCGAACGCTCGCTGGCTCGGTGGCTGTCTCTTTGAAACTCTGCGTTACGCGCACCAACGCGACCAGCGCCGGCTTGCCGGCCAGCGACCCGGCGATCACCAGGTCGTCGGGCGGTCCTCCGTCGACTGCGGCGCGACCGTCAATGTCGACCACCAGCAGACGGTTGACCGCCAGTTTCAGGTCTTTGTAGGCCGGCACGTAGGCCAGCGGGTTGGCGTCGGTCTCAGCCTTGGTGGCAAACCGGCCTGTGCCGCGCACGCCTCCAGTTGTCGCGGCAGCGGTCTTGGCTAGCCGCACGACAAGGCCGTCCGGACCACCTTGGACGACGTCGAGCACGCCGTCGCCGTCGACGTCTACGGGCACGGCGTCCACGACCGCAAACGCAAACTGGTCGTTGTCGTCGGTGTTGCCCAGGAACGACGGCTGCCGCAAGACCGTGATCGGAGCGACGATTTCGGTGGGATTGTCCGCGTTGTCGACGCCCTGGACGACCACTTCGATCGACGCGGTCGGCTCTTTGCTGCGGTCGAGTTCGAACGCGAAGGGCCCTGGCTTCTTGAGTTCCTTTTCGACCACCACATCGCCGCCGGCGGTGCGCCAGCCGGCCACGCCCGACTTGAAATTCGGATCGCTGATCTTGCCGGCAACCGGCACCTTGCCGATGTAGACAGGCGTCGGCGCATCGGGCTTTTGCGGGTCGGGCGGCGGCGGAGAGGTCAGCGAAACGCCAGGGGGACAGTGGTCGACCTCGAATTCCAGCTGGGTCGATCCGACTGCGGTGGCCTTGGCGTCGGACGCCGAAATCGTCAGCGCCACTTTCTTGCCGCACATCTTGTCGGGCGCGACCTTCTTGTCCAACGAACGGGTGTCGAATTTGCCAGAAAACGTGCTGCCCGCGATGGTCAGCTTGACCAGCGTCTCGTCTGGCAGCGTCGCCGACACGGACGCGACCTTGAGCCCTTTGGTGGCCGAAAACGTGCCCGACACGGTGAACTCGCCTGCCAGAAGGCGCTTTTGGCCCTCGGGCACGCTTCCCGGCTGGGTGATCTTGACTGTGATCTCGCCCGAGTCGGTGCTAGACGACGTTGCATTGCCGCCGTCGGTGTCCGGCGCGCAGCTGACAAGCCCGCAACACGCCGCCGCGGCAACCAAAAGGCAAAAGGTCAACCAGCGTTGCACAGGCCTTCTCCGTTGGGTGCGCGCACAGGCGCCCGCCGCCATTTTGGCGGCATCGGCCGCAAGGTCAAGCAATTGGCAAACACTGCGACCTGCTTGTCGGTGCTGGGCTGTCGATGCCCGCGGGCCAGGCCTGCAAAGCGCGTGCCAGGCGCCAGCACTGTAGACGCGGCTGAATCTGAAGGATTTTTCGACCTGGCCGCCGCAAGCTGTCTCACTTTTGCCCTGGCTGGAAGTGAGACAAAGTGAGACAGAAGTGAGACTGCCGCCGCAGCCCTGCGTCAATGGCTTGATTCTTATTACTTTTATCCGAAGTCGATTTTGGCACGGCCCGTGCAAGGCCGTCCGCGCCGGCCAATACGGGCCGCTCGGACCGTCCATGCTTGATCTTGCCGCCGACCGCAATCCAGCGTCCCCGGTGCCGCGCCTGCAATCGCCGGCAGCGGTGGCCGCGTTCTGCCGCGACCTCGCCCTCTTGTCCACGGAGCAGCTGTGGGCATTTGGCGTGGATGGCCAGCATCGGCTGTGCGCCAGGGTGCAGTTCGCTGGGCAGCGGGCCTCCGTGGCGGTCCGCCCGGCCGCAATCCTCGGACCGTGCCTGGCCGCTGGCGCCGCAGCCATCGTGCTCGTCCACAACCACCCGTCCGGATCGCCGCGACCCAGCGCGGCTGACCTGCGCTACACCGATCGCATGCGGCAGGCATGTCAGCTGGTCGGCGTGCGCCTGGTCGATCACGTGGTGGTCGCGGCGGGCGGCTGGTCCAGCCTGGCGCTCGCCGGTTGGTCAAGCGGCAGCGCCGCATGTCAATGGTCCGTCCCATGACCGTGCCGCCAAGCGATCCCGTCGTGCTCCGCGCGCTTGGCCTGGTCCTGGTGGCAGCGCTGGGCGCTTTGTGGGCGCAGCGGCCGCTGCGGCTGCCGACTGTCGCCACCCCGAGCGATCGCGCGGGCCAGCTGCCGCGGCATGGGTGCGTCGACGCAGCAACGGCAACCGCGGAGGATTTCCGCGCGATCCCGGGCATTTCCGCCGCGGTGGCCGCGCGGTTGGCTGCGCATTGTCAGCAGGCGTCGTGCGGGCCTGGGCGACCGGTGACGGGCGTGCGCGGCGTGGGACCGGTGCTGCAAAAGCGCATTGCAGGCTTGCTGTGTGGCGCCGACCTACCCGGCGCCGCCAGTCCGGTCCAGGGCGAACGCGTCGTGCAACACCCGTACGGCTGCTTCGGTGAAGCGGTCGTCGACCACCATGGAGATTTTGATCTCCGACGTGGAGATGAGCTGGATATCGATGCCGGCCTGGCCCATGGCCTGAAACGCGCGCAGGGCCACGCCAGGCTGGCTGCGCATGCCGGCGCCGACGATCGACACTTTGGCGACGCTATCGTCGATGGTCACCGCGCCAAAGCCCATCTGGGGGCGCAACTGATCGAGCAGTTCGCGCGTGCGGCTCGCCGATACCTTTGGAACGGTAAACGACAACTCGCAGCGTCCATCGCGCGGCGCGGTCTGGATGATGACGTCCACGTTGACAGCGTCGTCGGCCAGCGGCTGAAAGAGCATCGCGGCCGCCCCCGGTCGATTCGGAATGTCGGAGACGCTAAAGCGCGCCGTATTGCGATCGCAGGCCACACCGGTCACCACCGCGCCTTCCATGCCCGCCATGTCCATGCCCTCCAAAGTGCCGGTATCGGGCAGCACCCAGCTGCCGCTGCCTTCGTCGAACGTCGATTTGCAGCAAATCGCGACTTTGTGCTTGAGCGCGAATTCGACCGAACGCGCCTGCAACACCTTGGCACCCAGGCTCGCGAGTTCCAGCATTTCTTCGCACGAGATGCGATCGATCTTTCGGGCCTTGGCGCAGATGTTGGGGTCGGTGGTGTAGATGCCGTCGACATCGCTGTAGATTTCGCAGGCATCGGCACCGATCGCGGCTGCCATCGCCACCGCCGACAGGTCGGAGCCGCCGCGGCCAAGCGTGGTGATGTTGCCGTCCTGATCGACGCCCTGAAAGCCCGCCACGACGACGACTTCGCCACGGTCCAGGCAGTCCTGCACGGGCGCGGCGTCGATGGTCTGGATGCGCGCGGACCCATGGATGCTGTCGGTCAAGATGCGCACCTGGTGACCCAGGAAGCTGCGCGCCTCGACGCCGCGGGCGCGCAGCGCCAACGCCAGCAGCGCGATCGACACCTGCTCGCCGGTCGCCAACAGCACGTCGATCTCGCGGTCGCGCGGCCGCGGCGTCAACTGACCGGCGAGCTTGAGCAGGCGATCGGTCTCGCCTTGCATGGCCGAGACGACCACAACCACGGCGTGGCCCAAGGCGTGGGTCCGCGCCACGCGGTCGGCGACCAGGCCAATGCGTTCGGTCGAACCCATCGACGATCCGCCGTATTTTTGGACGATGCGCATGGGCTGAACCGACTCGAAGACAATGCCAGTGTGCGCTCGCTAGGGCGCGACCGGGGCGGCAGCCTTGCGCACGACGGCGAACTTTGCAACGACTGGCATCGCAGTCAACGCCACGCCGCGCACGATCTGGGTATGGATGCGCACCTGGTTGTCGGGATTGGCAGCTGCGCCGCCGACTTCGACCCAGGCCAGGCCGTCGGGCGGCCGCGCGACCAGCTTGCGCACCGCCGGGCCGGCACCTTCGACACGCACGGCTATTTCCGGCGGGTCGACGCTGCACTGGGCGTCTGGCGGGCAACCCTTCATCAGCAGCGGCACGCCGGTCAGGGTCCGCGCCAACTCGGTTTCCTCCAAGCTCAGCGTGACTTTGACTTCGTCTGGGCGCACCGTGACCAGGCGGTCGACCGGCGGCGCCAGCTTGACCGTGGTCGCGATGTCCTTCTCCGCCCACGCCAGATCGATGGGCGACGTGCGGATGGCGGTCAGGCGGTTGACGATCGCGGCGGGTCCGCTGACCTGGACGGTCGCCGGCTCGATGGTCGCCGCGCGCGGGTTGGCGCGAAAGCCGGGCGCCGCCTCACCAGAAACCGCGACCTCGACCGGCAGCGCGCGCGTCACGATGCGAGCGAGGCCCAGCGCGGGCAGACGTTCGCCGAGGTCCAGGCCCTGGTGGCGCAGGCCCTGGCGG
>CAXRHS010000694.1:0-3785 GCA_964230235.1 Myxococcota bacterium | reverse complement strand
CTTCCGATCTCGCTGCTGACAAAAGGGCGCCAACTGGCGCGTCGGCACCTTGCGGCCGTGCAGGTCCGCGGCGATGAGGGCCTTGGTCCGCGGCGTCAGCGCATCGACCAGACCCGTGTCGCGATAGGACGGCGCGGCAAGGCAATAGGTGCGCGGATCCACTTCAACGGGCACCGGTGTGGCACCAACATGCGACACCGCGAGCCAGGTGGCCACAAAGGCGTGCGCGGGCACCAGCACTTCGTCGCCGGGGCCAACGCCGTAGGCCCGCAGGATCAATTGCAGCGCCGCCAGGCCACTGCCGACGCCGACGCAGTGGCGGGCATGGCACGCGGCCGCCAATTCGCGCTCGAACGCCGGCAACTCAGGTCCGCGCGCCAGTTGACCGCGGTCCAGCACCGCTGCAATGGCGGCATCGAGCTCTGGCCGCAGTTCCGCAAGCGCGAGGGGCAGCGTGTCGAACGGGACCGGTTGGGCGTTCACAAATACCTCGATCGCCTGGGAGGCGCCACTTGGGGTCGGATTATGCGGGAAAAGCGGGCGGGCGACACTAGTACCACAGATCCTAAATTCGCGTTGGGTTACCAACGCGAATTTCGAGCAAGGTACTTCAGGCCGCGGATGCGGCCGACCGCGGGGATCACAGGGGGCGGCGCGCCCCTTTCTCCTTACAAAACAGGCTAGTACCCAAACCGGTGCGAGCGTTGAACCCAGAGCGAACTTCGGGTTTTGGGTACTAGGGGTTCGAGAGGTTTGGCAGGCCGGTCGGCTTGGTTTCACCAGCCAAGCCGTCGCGCGTTCGGGGTCAAAACCTATGCCCCCAACTTGCCCAAAGTCTCGCGCGCTGCCACCGCTGCGGCCGACTGCCCGGTCCGCTCTGCGTGCGCCTGCGCAGCGGCAACCGTCTTCTTGGCTTCTTCGACCAGCCCCAACCCCTTGAGCGCAAGGCCTTGCAGCCGCAGCGTCTCGGCCAGGACCTCCAGGCGACCGACACGGCGCTGGGTGCGCTCGGATTCGCGCAGCACGTCGAGCGCCTCCTTGGCGCGGCCCTGATCGAGGAGCACGTTGCCCAGGTTGGCGAGCGCGGTAGCGGTGCCGAGCGCGTCGTCCAGGCCCTCAAAACGCTTGCCGACCTTGCGGTAGGCGTCTTCAGCTTCGGCCAACTTGCCCGCGCGCCAGGCCAGATTGCCGAGTGACAACTCGACATTGGCCGCGGCCAGCTCGTCGTGGGCCTGCAAAAAGGCGATGCGTCCCGCAACGTAGTGGCTCTGGGCGTTGCCGTGATCGCCTTTGCGCGCGTGGGCGTGGCCCAGCCAGGTGTGCAGACGGCCAATACCCAGGCTCAGATCGTTGTCGTTGGCCAGTTCGGCGTCTTCGCATTCGTCCAGCGCGCGGCGGGCGATGGCTTCGGCCTCGGCGGCGCGACCGGTGCGCAACAGCACCATCGCGATCAGACTGACCGCAAACACCGAAGCGCCAAAGCCGGTTTCACGTCTGCGGGCATCGTCGACGGCGGCACGCAGGATGTGCAGCGCTTCTTCGGGGTTGCCTTGGCTGTCGAGGACCTGGCCGCGCAGACAGCGGGCGCGGATGCGCAGCGCCGACATGCCGGCAGCATCGGTCGCGAGGTCGGCGATCCGCGCCGTCGCGGCCAACGCAGCTGGCAACTCGCCAATCTTCAAGCCCGTCTCGGCCTGCCCGACCAGCGCCCACACCAGCGGATGGCGCCCCTGCTCGTCGCCGGAGTCGAACCAGCCGGTCGCCACGTCGGCAGCCAAGGTGTAGGCGTCGTAGCCATCGCGGGTCGCAAACGAGTGCACGGCGTTGCCGGCGTTGCGCAGCAAGTGGCGGACCGCGTCGGCGACGTCGCCGGCCTCCAGGTGGGGGTGGGCGAGGCGGGCGCCAAAGGTCGGCGGGCGCGCGCCGGGCCACAGCTCCAGCCACTGGGCGGCGCGCTGGTGCATTTCGACCCTGGCGCTGCGCAGCATGCCGTTCAGCAGGACCAGGGTCAGTGTCTCGGGCCGCAGTTGCCACTCGCGATGCCCGGCGAACGGCTGGGTGCGCGACTCGACCAGCATGCCGGTCTGGCGCATGCGCTCGGTGTCCGCGGGCCGGACCTGCCGCTGCAGCATCGCGCTCAGCATGCCGTGCGGTGCCGAACCGCCCGCGACCGCGACCGCTTCCAGCAGACAGCGATCCGCGGGCGCCAACCGACCAATGCGCCGCATCAGCAGGTCTTGCAGCGACCGGTCGAGCAAGCCCGACACATCCGCCACGGCCGACAGCTTCCAGCCAACGTCGCTCAGCACCAGCAGTTGCTCGTCCATGAGCGTATCGAGCGCCTGCTCGACGCGGCCCGGCAGCCCTTCGGCAAAGCGCTGCAACGCCGAGACCAGCCCGACTGGCGGCTTGAGGCCTTCGAGCATTTCCGCGACCAGGGTCTCGGTGTCCGATTCTTCGAGCGGCTCGACTTCGACGGTGACGGTCCGCGAAGTCGTCAAGTGCAGCGCTTGCAGCACGGTGGTGGCGCGATCGCTGCGCAGCGGTAGCACCAGGCACAGGGGCACATCCTCGCAGCTGCGGGCAATGTGGGCGAGAAGCTGCAGCACCACTGGCCGCGCATACTGCAGGTCTTCGATGACCAGCGCCATCGGCTGCTGCGCGCACAGGCCGCGCACGATCGCCGCCCACGCCTCAAAGGCCGCTTGGATTTCGGCGTCGCCAGCCGGTGTTGGCGCTTCGCCCTGGGCGACATCGTGGTCCAGGCCCAACATGCGCATCAGCGCTTGCGCGCGGCGGACGGCGCGCTCGGGATCGGCGTCTTGCAGGCCGGGCAGGCGCGACAGGCGCACGGCCAGTTGCTCTTCGCCGCCGACCATCGCATCGCGCACCAGATCGGCAAAAGGCTGCCAGCCGCTGGTCAACTCGACAGGACTACAGCGCACCAGCTCAAACCGCCACGGTTCGCCGCCCTCTTCGAGCGACCGCAGCATCTCGCCGACCAGCCGCGATTTGCCGGCCTCTGGCGGACCGACGATGACCAGCGCACTCAGGCAGGCCTCGCGGCGCACTTTCTTGCACGCGCGCAGGGCGAGGTTCAGCTCCAGGTTGCGACCGACAAAGGGCTTGGCCACCTCGCGCGCCATGTAGTCGGCCAACGCCAGCGAGGCGTCGCGGCGCCGCAGCACGTGGCGCACGTGCACGCGGGGGACGTGGCGAAACTCAAACACGCCGCGCGCTTCGCGGTAGGCCGAGTCGCCGATGACCACTCCGCCGGGTTGCGCATGGCCCAAGCGGTCGCGGGCCACCGCAATGATTGGCCCACCGAGCATGGCGACGCCCCACGCGACCCCCGACCCGCGGCTGGCCACCACACCGATCTCGACCGCCGCGCGCGGTGCACCACCTGCATCGCCCGCCAGCGCCGTGAACGCCAGCGCGGCGTCCACCGCCCGCACCGCGTCGCCGTCGCGCATCCCACCCATGCCGAACACGGCGTAGGCTTCGCCGCCCACCAGCGCCAACAGACGGCCACCTTCGCGGGCGACCGCCGTCGCAAACAGGGCGGCGCGATCCGCTTGGGCCTCGATGCCGGTCGCGGCCAGCTCGGCCGCCAAAAGCACCACGCTCGACTCGCGCAGCCCGGCGACCAGCGCGCCAGCCGCCGACGGCCATGCCAGCAGCGACGCCCCGCAGCTGTCGCAGGCATAGCGCTCGCCAGCCGCCTCGGTGCCACAGGCCGAGCAACGCACGCCTGGTACTGCGCTACCGCACTGTGTGCAGAA
>CAXRHS010000693.1:0-2385 GCA_964230235.1 Myxococcota bacterium | reverse complement strand
GGGTGACCCAAAAGGCCAACGGGCAGCCGGTAGCGCAGGCGCGGGTGACGCTGCTCGATGTGCGCCCCGGCCTGGAGCCCAGCAGCGCCACCACCGACGCCGACGGCAACTACGCCATGACCGGCGTCGGCGACGGCCTGCACACGCTGCGGGTCGATCACCCCGAGTACCGTGCCGAACTGACAAGCGGGGTGCAGACCGCCGACGGCGGCGAAGTGGTGCGCGATGTGCAGCTGTCTGCGCGCCAGGCTGGCGAGCACTTCGCGTTCCAGGGCATTGGCGCCGGCCTGCAACGCGACGGCCAGGCCATCGTCATCCGCAACATCATGGACGGCACACCAGCCCAGCAGGCCGGATTGCAGTCGGGTGATCGCATCTTGGGCGTGGACCGGCAGAGCACCGCCGGCTTGAGTCTGCCCCAGGTCATTGAGCGCATCCGCGGCCAGGAGGGCACGACCGTACTTTTGGAAATCGAACGGCCGGGTCAGGGCAAGTTCACGGTCCAGGTCGGCCGCGGAACGGTGGTGGTCAAAGATCCACAATAGCGCGATCGCAACCGCGCCTGCCGCGTTTGACAATTGCCCGCATGCCGCACACCCTGCGCGGCCACGCCGCGGCGCGACGCCATCGACCATGCCGACTTCAACTGCTGACGACAACCTGGATACCCTGGTCGCCCTGCCGGACGAGGGCACGCCCACCAAAGACCTGCAGGCCGCCCGCCACGCTGCCGCTGCGCAGCACAAGGCCGTCGGCAACACCCGGCTGGCCAGTCGCTACGATGTGGTGGGCCTGATCGGTCAGGGGGGCATGGGCAGCGTCTACAAGGAGCTCGACCTCGAATTGCAGGAAATCGTTGCGCTAAAACTCCTCAACGCCGATCTGGTCAAGGACGGCGCGGCGCTGGAGCGCTTTCGCCAGGAGGTCCGGCTCGCCCGCCGCATCGCCCACACCAATGTGGTCAAGACCTTTGACCTGGGCGACGATGGTCGCCAGCGCTTCTTGACCATGGAGTTCGTCGACGGCCTGTCGCTTGCGCGCTACCTGCAGCAGCGCGGGCGAATCGACGTGCTGGACTTCGCGCACGTAGCGCACCAGCTGTGCGCAGGCCTGCAAGCCGCCCATGCCGCCGGCGTGCTGCACCGCGACCTCAAGCCCGACAACGTGCTGGTCGCCCGCGACGGACGGGTGGCGATTACCGACTTTGGCATCGCGGTCGTCAACGGCGCGCTGACCGGCAAGGGCATTATCGGCACGCCCGCCTATATGTCGCCCGAGCAATTGCAGGCGGACACGGCGCTCGACGGTCGCGCCGATGTGTATGCCCTGGGCGCCATTTTCTTCGAACTGCTGACCGGTCGGCGCGCGTGGCCTGGAGGCGACGTGGTGTCGGTGGCGATGGCGCGGATCCTGCAGCCGCCACCCGACCCGCGCCAGTTCGTGATGGTGCCCGATCCGCTGGCTGAGGTGATCCAGACCGCGCTTGCGACCGATCGCGCCAACCGGTTCGACAGCGCCGAAGCCCTGGGAAACGCCGTCAGCGAGGCGATCGCACCAGGCCTGAGCGTGCGCTCGGGCAAGCTGACCGCCACCTTCAAGGACGGCGCTTCGCGGTCCAACCCGCAGTCGGACGGGACGCCAAGCGCCAGCGCGCTCAGCCGCGACATCAAGGCCACCTTGCAGGCGGCGGTCGCGGCGACGCCGCTGGCGGGCTCGCGCGATCTGGTGCCGCAGGCGCATGCCAAGGCGGTATCGGTGCTGCCGTTCGTGGTGCAGGGCGACGGCGACAATTGGCTGGGTCAGGCGCTGGCCGACGAGGTAGCGGACGCGCTGTCGGTCACCCCCGGGCTCAAAGTGCGGGCGTGCAGCGCGGCGGCGAGGCAACATGCGGAGGATCCGCAGGCGGCCGGCGCGCTGCTGGGCGTGCAGGCCGTGGTGGCCGGCACGGTGCGCCGCCTCGGCGACCGCTGGCGCTTGAGTGTGCGCGTGGTCGGGGTCGCCGACGGCTTTCAGCTGTGGGCCCAGCGCTTTGATGCCGAAGAGGGCCAACTGCTGGTCCACACCGACACCATCGCACGGGCGGTCGCCGAGAGCTTGACCGTCAACCTGAGCAAAACCGACCACAAAGCGCCCACCGATGCCCGCGCGGTCGAGTACTACTTGCGCGGCCGCCACGCACTGCGACAAGAGTGGTTGCGCGGCGGAACCACTGCAGTCGAGTTGCTGGGGGCCGGTTTGGCGCTTGCGCCGCGCGACCCGCATCTGCTGGCCGCGTTTGCCGCTGCCAGCGCGCGCCAGGTGTTTTTTGGCACGGTCGGCGACGACGTGCTGCAGCAGGCGCGGCTGGCGGCAGAGGCGGCGGCGGCGGCGGCCCCGGAATTGGGC
>CAXRHS010000692.1:0-2686 GCA_964230235.1 Myxococcota bacterium | reverse complement strand
GCCATCAGCGCGGTGCCAAGCCACACCCGGCCGCGCACCCCAACCGGCGGCCGCAGCGGATGAATCGGCAACGCGACCACGGCCAGCACCGCCAGCACTTCGGTCAGGCGGAAATTGACGCCCCACAGCCAGATCGGCTTGCGCAGGTGTTGCGGCATCACGAAGTACACCGCCAGAATCAGCACGAAGGCCAGGCTGGTGTAGGCGTCGCCCCACGGCCGCGCTGAACTGGCCTGCTCTCTTGCGGTCGCGGCATCGTCCGGCCCACGGTCTGCGCTGGTCGCACCCGCCGTACCCGGCAACGGCTCTGCGACTTTGCGCGCCGCCCCGACCGCCCACAGCGCCAGGCCGGCGAGCCAAAGGGCACTAAGGAATTCGCCTGGTCGCTCCCAGAGGTTGGCCGCCGCAGCCGGCGGGTCGATGGTGTCAAACAGGTGGTCGAACAACTGCACGAGGTTGTCGATCGGCCCCAGATGCACGCCGGCAAACACCTCGCTCAACCGTTTGATCAGGCCGCCAGACTGCACGGTCGCCACTTGGTCCGCGGTGGCTTTGCCTTGCGGATAGACAAAGTAGCGCAGGAACCACGGCGTGAGCACCCCGATCGAGGGCAGCACCAGCAGCACATCGCGCACGGGCCACAGCAACGCCCTGCGCCAGCCGCTGCGTGTCCCAATCAGCAGGGCCAGCAGCGGCAAAAGCCCAAGCGCAATCGCCCACAGCAAGTAGTGGGTCGCCGCCAGCAGGCACAGCAAGCCCGCGACCAGCGCCGCCCGCCACCATCGCGGCGCCTGCAGCAACCGCAAGTGGGTGGCCAAAAGGCACAGAAACAGCGGAATCGACATCAAGAAGTTGAAGAACCCCATGAAGAAGTCAGGGTTCAGCATCCACGGCATGACCCCGAGCACCAGCCAGCGGCTATGGCCAGCGGCGCGGATGAGCGCCAGCGCGGACCACGGCAGCGCGGCCAGACACACCGCCAGCAGCAGGCGGTTGGCTTGTTCCAACGGCATCAGGTAGGCGAGCCAGTCGACGGTCTTGTAGTAGGTCCAATACGGCACGATGGCGTGGGTTTTGACGTAGTAGCGCTGCAGCAACCGGTCGCTGTCCAGCTCGTGCAGGATGCGCATCATGTGCAGGTGCGGCGCCGAATCGACGATGGGCAGCAAGTCCGTTGCCCAAATCGGCGTCAAGCCGAGCGCCGTCAAGCCGACCATCAGCAACCAGAATACAACCGTCCTGCGGGCAGGCATTCGGGCCATGGTCAGCCGCGTCGAGGCCGCGCGACCAGCAGCCGGGTGTGGGCAAAGCCGCGGTAAAACGTGTGGTGGCGGTCCACCGCAAAGTCCGCCGCGTCGAGCAGCGCCAGCAGCGCTGGCAGTGGCCGCACCCAGGCGCCCTGGTCCAGGGCGATCAGCAGCCGGCTGACCGGCATCCAGGTCTCGGGCGCCGGTTCGGCAACCACCAGGGCATCGCGGGTGATGCGGTGCAGCGCCCGCAAAATGCGCAGCACGCCCTGGTCGTCGAAATGGTGGATCGCGTTGACGTACAACGTCACGTCAAAGTCCTGGTCGCCAAAAGGATAAGTTACCGCGTCGGCGACCAGGAAACGCCGGTTGGGCTGGCCGGCATAGCGATTCTGCGCACGCGAGATGTAGGTCGGGTTGACGTCGATACCCAGGTAGTCGCCCGGCACCGTACTCGCGAAAGTGCCGGTGCCACAGCCGACGTCAAGCACCGATCGTGGCTGCAACTGCTTCAATTCGCGTTCTATTTCGCCAAGCAGCAGGTCGACTGGGCCGATGGTCAGCCGTTGTTGCACGTCGAAAAACCACGCTGATTCCAGCGTGCTGCGCGCGACGTTTCGCAAACGAGGCAGGAGGCTCATCGGGCTTCCGTGGCAAAGGGGTAGCGAGGCAAGCGCGGCGCGGTGCGCCGACGAGGACCGAACCGCCATTTCGGGCCTGGTCCCTCAGGGTGACTACCTGACCGGTGGTTTGGTTGGCGACTCCCAGTGCTGGCGAACGAAATCCACCATTTCGGTGGTGGATTCGACCGGGCCGCGCAGTTGTGCGTACGGCATGAGCAAGCATGCGGCAAGCAGCAGGCTCAAAGGAAGCCGCCACAGCCGGGTCCGGGTCGCGGCCGACACCAGCACCACCGCGCCAGCCAACACGGCGAGCAAGGGTGCGACGCCGCGCCAGCCCGGTTCGCCAATCAATTCACCGGCATGGTGAGGCAAGAGCCCTTGACGCAAGATCGGCAGCAACAGCTCAAACACCGGGTTGGCAATGATCACGGGATAGTGCGGGTAGCACAGGCCCGACAGCCCCGACAGCAGCAGGCCGATGAGGCCGAACCCGCCAGCAACGGTAGCCAGCGTCTCCACGCGCCACGGTGGCGCCTCCCGTGACCAGCGCCGCACCCCAAGCGCCGCCCACAGGGCCAGAAACGGCGTCAACACGGCGATGTAGCGCGGCCCGACGCACCAGCCGGCGCGCCAGATGTTCATCGACGCGTTGAACATCACCATGACCACAAACAGCCCCAACGCCAGCGCCGCATCGGCGCGCTGCAGCGGTTCGTCGTCGGCTGAACGGCGCGCAAACAACGTGTGCACGACGGCAATCAGGCCAAGCAACAGCAGCGGCGAACACACAAACAGCCCATAGTCCGGCGCAAACAA